>NZ_JAMYOU010000025.1:0-76346 GCF_040319995.1 Mesorhizobium sp. M0815
GTCCAGAAGTTCCTTCTCAATAGCCATGCGATGATTCTCTCCTTTCCATCATCATGGCCTCGCGCACAGAATTCCCGACAGTCCCAAGTGGGCTCCTTATAGTTCGGCTCTATCTTTTGCCGGATACGGCTCACATGCACATCAATGCTGCGCTCGACAGGTCCGGCAGCGCCAGCGTGGGTACGCGCAAGTATGTCGTGCCGGTTCATCACCTGGCGTGGATTCTCGCAGAACACAAGCAGCACATCGAATTCCGCCGTCGTAAGCGGCACATGCACACCGTCAACGTCAGTTAATTCGCGTGTGACAGGGTCGATGCGCCAGCCCGCGAACGTCATCGGGTCTTGGCTTGGCCTGACTTGGCTTGAATAAGACGAACGGCGCAACAGCGCCTTTATTCTCGCCAACAGCTCCCTGGAGCTGAACGGTTTTGTAACATAGTCGTCGGCACCCATTTCAAGCCCAACGACCCTGTCCACCTCTTTCGTCAGAGCGGTGAGCATAAGGATGGGCGTCGTATCGGATGCCCTGATCCTTCTGCAAATGCTAAAACCATCCTCTCCCGGCAGCATTCCGTCCAGCACAATAAGGTTGAACTCTCTCTTTTTTAAGACGCGGTCCATCTCCATCGCCGATCCGACCGTCTCGGCAGCATAACCAGCATCCTTCATCAACTCGATCAGCATGGTGGCTATATCCCGGTCATCCTCGACGACGAGGATTCGGGCTGAAGCTTGAGTTAGGACATTGTATCCGAGGCTATCCATAGGTTTGGCCATTTTCGTTGCCCTTTCCCTTCCGGAATAACACGCTGTACATGATGGCTGTCAGCAACAATTGTGTTTAGTTTTGTTGCTGCGCCCCCCACAGGCCGCCTCCGGGCCCGACAGCCGCTGCATCTACGGCCCATGAATGACGCGCACCGGTGCTTCCGGCGGGCCGCTCAGCCGCTGCGCCTTAGCAACTCTTAACAATACAAAACCCACGGCAATGACAAAACCGGACTAATGCCCCAGGCGCGATTGCGAAGAACATTCGCGAAATGTGCGGTGCTGCCGGTGGAGACTTAGATGTTTCCGCCGGGTGGCGGCCCCGGAACAAGGCGGTAGACATGCATCGACTAGTGGCCATCATCATGATGGCCTTTCTTGCTGGCTGTTTCGCGCCGGGCCGTAATGCCTGCCAATCGAAGGCCGCGATGAAGGCGGCCTATCGCAGGATTGTCGGTATGGGCGGTCTTGGAGCGTGCCTGATCGTGTCAGGCTGCACGACTGTGGCCAGCGTTCAGGAACCTGATTTGAAGATCGCGAATGCCTGGCACGCGACCTTTCCGCATGGCGGCCGGGCCGGCGATCTCGTGTCCTGGTGGTCCACGTTTTCCGATCCATCGCTGACGGCCCTCATTGCATCTGCGCAGGCGGAAAGCCCCAGTCTCGAGTCGGCCGCTGCAGAGATCGAGAGGGGGCGCGCCACGCTGACATCTACGCAGGCGAGCCTTTTTCCGGGGCTTGGCGGCTCGGGATCGCTCGCCCGCTCCGGCACCGGCGGCAACAAAGCCAACCAAGTTGCTGCCGCTACGACGGTGAGCGGCAGCCTCGACGCTTCTTGGGAAATCGATCTGTTCGGCAAGACTCGGCAGAGGAGCGAGGCTGCGCGGCTGCGGGTACACGAGCGCACCGCCGATTGGCACGATGCGCGCGTCTCACTCGCGGCGGAGGTGGCGGACTACTATATGCAGTACCGTGCCTGCCGGCAGCTGGAGCAAGTTTATACCACCGAACTCGCCTCGCAGCGCGAGACGATCCGGGCAATGGAAATGGCCGCAACCTCCGGCCTTACGTCGAGCGCCGACCTCGCGCTAGGGCGGGCGAGTGCTGCTACCTCGGCCTCGACACGGACCGCCCAGCGTGCCGAGTGCGAGGTGCTCGTCAAATCTCTCGCCCGCCTTATCGGCGGTGACGAGCCTCACGTCCGCGATATTCTGGCGATGGGCAAGCACGGGTTACCCACGCCGAGGACCCTCAAGCTATCCGCCGTGCCTGCCGACGCCTTGCGGCAGCGCCCCGACATCGACGCCCTTGAGCTCGAGGTCGCTGCATCGCTCGCCGAGATCGGCGCGGCAAAAGCCGATCTCTATCCGAGTCTCAGCCTCAGCGGCTCGGTCACGATCGACAGTTCATCGCTGATCGGAACCTCTCTGCCCTGGTCCTTCGGCCCGGCCATCTCGATCCCGCTCTTTGACGGTGGTTCGCGCCGGGCGGCAGTGGGCAGCGCGGCAGCCGCATATAAGGTGGCGGTGGCCGCCTACAAATCAGGTGTGCTGGACGCGGTCGCCGAAGTCGAGACCGCACTCGTGCGGATCGACAGTACGCGACGGCAGATCGGCGACGCCAGTGTCGCGGCGCGCAACTATCGCGCCTACTTCAAAGCCGTGGATTCGAACTGGAAGGCCGGTGGCGCAAGCCTGCTCGACCGCGAGGAAGCCCGGCGTTCGGCGCAGTCGGCGGAGGTCTCGCTCATCGAAATCCGTCGTGACTCCGTGCGCTATTGGATCGCCCTCTACAAGGCGCTGGGCGGCGGCTGGGATGCGAGCGCCTCCTCATCCAAGGACCTGCCGCAAACATCGAAAGAAAACCTGCTCTGATGCGATCTTCACCTCTTCTCCTCGCCGCTACCCTGAGCGGGATCCTCGTTTTCGCCGTAGAGCCCGCGCTCGCGCAACAGAACGAGGCGGCAGCGCTTACCGTCGCAGTGGCAAAGCCCGCGGAACGCCAGTGGCCTGAAACGATACCCGCCAGCGGCTGGCTGAAGCCCTGGCACGAGGCGGTCATCGCCGCGGAAATCGGCGGCCTGCGTGTGACCGATGTCCTTGCCGATGTCGGGTCGGTTGTCTCAAAGGATCAGCCCCTGGTTCGGCTGGCCGACGAAACGGTGCGGGCGGAACTGCGCAAGGAAGAGGCTGTCCTGGCAAGTGCCAAGGCGGACCTCGCAAAAGCCAGGGCTAGTGCGGACCGAGCACGCAAGGTGCAGGGAAGCGGTGCGCTTTCTGAGGAGAAGATCACTGAATACCTGATCGCCGAGCAGACTGCGATCGCGAGTGTCGAATCCGCCGAAGCCTCGCTGGAAAGCCAGAGGATCAAGCTTGCTCAGACGACCATTATGGCCCCGGACGACGGGCTGATCACCGCCCGTTCGGTCCAACTCGGCGCTGTCGTCTCCTCCGGCACGGAGCTATTCCGTCTCGTGCGCCAGCAGCGCGTCGAGTGGCAGGCGGAAGTGTCTGCACGTTATTTGCCTCGCATCAAAGAAGGCCTGACCGCCACGATCATCAGCCCGGAGCGGCGGCGCGTCAAAGGGACCGTGCGGCTCGTGGGGCCGACGGTCAGCACCGATACCGGAAGGGTGCTCGCCTATGTGGCGCTGCCGGCGGACGCGCACCCACCCATCGGCCTCTACGTCACCGGCCAGATTGAGCTTGCGACCACGCAGGCCCTCACCGTGCCCGAGACGGGCCTCGTGATGCGTGATGGCATCGCTTACGTCTTCACCGTGGGTACAGACGGGCGTGCGTCACGCGTCCGAGTTGAAACCGGCCGCCGCAATGGCAGCGAAGTGGAGATCCTCTCGGGCCTTGATCCCTGGGCCGACGTGGTGACGGCGGGCGGCGCCTTCCTTTCGGACAGGGCTCTTGTCCGGGTAGAGGAGGACGCACGATGAACTTTTCCGCCTGGTCGATCCGCAATCCGGTTCCCGCAATCCTGCTATTCATCCTGCTCACCGTTAGCGGCCTGCTCGCCTTCGATCGCTTAGCGGTACAGAATTTCCCCGACATGGTGCTGCCGACTGTCCAGATCAACGCCGCGTTCGAAGGTGCCGCACCGGCCCAACTCGAAACCGAAGTCGCGCGCAAGATCGAGGACAAGCTCGCCTCTCTGAGCCTCCTAGAGCATGTCACTACCACGATTACGGACGGCGCGGTCAGCATCAATGTCTCATTTCAGCTGGAGAAGGACGGCGAGGCAGCGCTGAACGAGGTGCGCAATGCCGTCGACAGTATGAGCGGCGACCTGCCTGCCCAGATGCAGACACCAAGCGTGACGAAAACGACGGTGCAAGGCTCACCGATCCTTACTTATGCCGTGCGCTCCGTCCGCCTCAATGAGACGGAACTCTCCTGGTTCGTCGACAACGACATGACAAAGGCCTTACTTGCCGTGCCCGGCGTCGGCCAGGTCAGCCGCATTGGCGGCATCAATCGTGAGGTGCAGATCGATCTCAATCCCCAACTCATGAGTTCGCTCGGCCTCAGCGCCGCAACCGTTTCCGCGCGGCTCAAATCCATGCAGTCGGACGCTTCTGGCGGCCGGGCGGAAATCGGCGGCAGCAAGCAGGTGATCCGCACGCTCGGCGCGGTTTCTTCGATTGAGGCATTAAGGGCGCTCGCAATCCCGCTCCCAAGTGGCGCCCTGGTGCGTCTCGACGAGATCAGCACCGTTACGGACAGCTTCGCTGACCGGGGGTCCATCGCCTATCTCGATGGCGAGCCGGTGATCGCAGTGCAGGTCAAACGCTCGAACGGCTTTTCGGATACGGGCGTCGCGGCAGCCATCCGGACTGGCATGCAGAACTTCGCCGCCGCCAAGCCCGATGTTGAGATCGTCGAGGCCTACAGCACGACCGGGCCGATCATTGAGAACTATGACGGCTCCATGCACATGCTCTACGAGGGCGCCATCCTCGCGATCGTCGTGGTCTGGCTCTTCCTGCGCGACTGGAGGGCGACTGTCCTTTCGGCGGTTGCGCTGCCACTATCGGTCATTCCGACCTTTCTTGTGATGTATCTGGCGGATTTCAGCCTCAACACGGTGACGCTGCTCGCGCTCTCTCTCGTGGTCGGCATCCTGATCGATGATGCGATTGTCGAAATCGAGAACATCGCGCGCCATCTGCAAATGGGCAAACACCCGAAGGAGGCCGCGCTTGAGGCCGCCGACGAGATTGGCCTTGCCGTCATCGCCACGACCTTCACGCTCGTCGCCGTCTTCCTGCCGACTGCCTTCATGAGCGGTATTCCCGGCCTGATCTTCCGTCAGTTCGGGGTGACGGCAGCCGTGGCGGTCCTCGCCTCACTGGTCGTCGCGCGCCTGCTGACGCCGATGATGGCCGCCTACATGATGAAAGCGCATCCCGTCGAGGCAAAGGACGGCTGGATCATGCGCGCCTACATGGCCGTCGTCAGAATCTGCCTGCAGCGCCGCAAACTAACGGTCCTTGGCGTCATGCTGTTTCTCGGCCTTTCCATGTCGACGATCCCGTTCCTCAGTTCCGGCTTTCTGCCCGCTTCGGATGATGCGCAGACGCAAGTCACCTTGACGCTGCAACCTGGCAGCACCATTGGGCAGACGGAGGCGATCACGCGGCGAGCCGCCGAGATCGTTTCCCGACTGCCGGACGTGACGCATGTGTTCTCCTCCGTGGGAAGCGTCTCTTCGAATGACTTGATCGATTCCTCGACGACCGCCGATACGGGGGCCGCTTCCCTCGTGGTCGATCTCAAGAAGATCGGCGATCGCACCCGCACGCAGACCGAGATCGAGAATGATATCCGGCAGGCACTTTCCGTCCTTCCCGGCACCAGGATCGCTGTGGGGACGGGCGGCAACGGCACGACATTGGAGATCACGTTGGCGAGCGACGATTCCGATGCGCTCGGCCAGGCAGCCGGCGCGCTCGAAGAGCAACTGCGCACCCTCAGGAGAGTCGGCGCGGTCACCTCCAGTGCCTCCCTGCAGGCGCCGGAAATCCAGATCGTCACGAACCTCGACAGCGCGGCCGCTCTCGGCGTGACGGCGGAAGCGATTTCCGAGGCGGTTCGCGTGGCAACAAACGGCGACTATTCCTCTTCGCTCGCGAAGCTCAACCTGCCACAGCGCCAGCTTCCTATCCGTGTCCGATTTGACCCCAGCAACCGGACGACGTTTGATGACATTGCCAATCTTCGCGTTGCCGGCGCCAGGGGCAGCGTCGATGTTGGCTCGGTCGCCGAGATCAGCATCGGCGGCAGCCCGTCGGAAATCAGCCGCATCGACCGCTCGCGAAATGTCACGCTATCGCTCGAGTTGAACGGGCGCATCCTCGGCGACGTCTATCGCGAGGCACAGGCATTGCCTGCCCTTCGCAACCTCCCGGAAGGCGTCCGGCTCGTCGAGCAAGGAGAATTAGAGCGCAGCTCCGAGCTCTTTGGCAGTTTCGCCATCGCTATGGGGATCGGAATATTCTGCATCTATGCCGTGCTGGTCCTCCTCTTCCACGACTTCCTTCAACCGGTGACGATCCTTATGGCGCTGCCACTTTCTCTCGGCGGCGCCCTGCTGCCGTTGGTGCTGACCGGCACGAGCTTTTCCATGCCAGTGGTGATCGGGTTGCTCATGCTGATGGGTGTGGTGACGAAGAATTCGATCCTTCTGGTCGAATACGCGATCATCTCACGCCGCGCCGGCCTCTCGCGCTTCGACGCTCTTGTCGACGCCTGCCATAAGCGCGCTCGCCCGATCGTGATGACGACGATCGCGATGGGCGGCGGCATGCTTCCGGTAGCCCTCAGTCTCAGCGGCGGCGACTCCAGTTTCCGTCAACCCATGGCAATTGTTGTCATCGGCGGCCTGATGACTTCCACCGTCTTTAGCCTCGTCGCGATCCCCGTCATCTTCACCTTCGTCGATGACTTTCTCAGGCTTCTCAAACGGCTTGCCGCCCTAGGAGAGCATGAGACCTCGCCGGCTTCCACACCTGAAGACGCAGTGCAGTTCGAGGCACCGCTTCGGCGGGAGCGGTCCTGGGACGCACCTCGACTACGATCCGGCCTTCGTGAAACAGGCGCGGGATCGAACTGGCCTGCCACGCCAGCGGACGGACTTTCTCATCCTCCTGCCGAACGACCCGCGCGTCGGAATTGAGGCCGATGAGCGCTAGCACTTTGGCCGCATTGGCTAGCCGCGCTGTCCGTCTATTCGGCCATGGCGGGTGCAGATCGCGAGCGCCTGCCACGACTGGCCAGCTGTCCGTCAAGTCCATTCTCATCATTCAGACAAAGTATATTGGCGACGTTGTTTTGACGTCAGCTTTGGTGCGCAATCTACGTCTCGCCTACCCGGATGCCACCGTGACCATGCTTTGCGCCCCCGGTCTTCGGCGGTTCATAGTCAGCCAAAACATCGCGGACGAAGCAATCGGGTTCGACCGCCGCGGCAAGGGAAAGAGCCTCTTCCAGCGGCTAAGAGCGTATCTAAGCTTGGTCTCTGATCTCCGCCAACGAAGGTACGATCTCACTATTGATCTGAGTGATTCCAAGACATCCAGGATTCTGCACCGATTGCTCGACGCGCCGCTGCGGGTTGGCTTCGATCCTCCCGAGAGGCCACTGAGATTCTGGGAGGTTCAACCGGCAAACGTTTACGCCGCCACCTGTGGTCACGGCGGCATCCACTATCTGTACCGATATCTTTCTCCTCTAAAGGCTCTCAACATTGACCTCGCTGACTCCACACCAAGGCTTGTGCCCACATGCGCCGCTCAAAGTGAAAGCGCACAAATCCTGGCGCAAAGGAGTTTGGTCAAAAACGCCTATATCGTCGTCCATGCAGGGGCACGATTTGAGGGGCGATGCTGGCAACCGGAGCGGTTTGCAGCGGCAATCGATGAAGTCTATGCCGCCACCGGCCTTCGGTCTTTGCTGATTGGTGGCCGGGACGAGACAACAGCCGAGCAGACAATACTCGCATTGGCTGTGTCACCTGTGGCGAGCGTGGTTGGGAAGGTCTCGCTTGAAACACTGACGGCATTGCTTGGCGACGCCGTTATCTTTCTAGGAAATGAGAGTGGTCCCATGCATCTGGCGGCATCAGTAGGGACTCCTGTCGTCGGCCTTTACGGCTTGACACCGCCGGACATATGGGGGCCGCTCGGAGTTCCGCATCGGATCGTGGCGCCTCGGCTGCCCTGCCAATGCGCTGCTCCCAACTTGTGCAAGCCGAACAATCCCGGTGGCGTCTACTGTGTGCATCGCGTGCGAGTAGAGGAGGTCACCACAGCTACCCTCGACCTGATCGAGTTCGAAACGCTCAAATCAATACCGAATCGTTAAGCTCAGCTCAGCTAGTTCGTTGAAGCGGCGGACCTAACAACTGGCCGGATCGACGGCGAGCGGCCTAGGTCCATCAGATCAAAGCCGGGCCTCGATCCAGAACCGAGATATCGTAAACTACACTCTGCGTCTCATGAACGGCCAAGTCAGCAAAATACCCCTATTCACCCCCGCCGTCGGTTACTGCTCATCGCCTTGAGATAGCCTCTTGCGAGTCGACAATCGCCTCCCGCGCTATGACAATGTCTTTCCGGGTGAGAGCATTGCATTCCCTCGCAAGCGCGATTCGAACCGTTATTGCGCGTTCATTTTCCGCAAGACGGCAGCGCGTTCCCGGATAACGAACATTCGATCCCAGCTAACGGCAATCGCATCCCACATAACGACAACGGATTTCCCTGTTAATTCACCGGCGGCCGCGAATATTCACGCAAATCTGGTCGATATTCCCTGACGCCTCGCGCAGGAAATCTCCCACTAAGTAGCTGACATCGCGACAAGATATTGATGTTCTGCCCGCCCAAAGCGCGCATTTCGCACAAATACCCTGCTTTTTGCCTGTTAGCAGGAAATATCAAACGGAGACTGGTTCGCCACAGACCGGTCGGTTCACCATGCTTTCAATAGGTTACCCGAGGGATGCATCGGTCATCAGCCGTGGACGCGTGCAAGGAAGTCGCGCACCAACGCAAGCGCCTCATCGAAATGGGTTTCCAGTAGCCAGTGGCCGGCGCCATCGAGGAGGTGGAACTCAGCTTGCGGCAAGTCGCGTTTGTAGGCGCGGGCCGATGCGGCCGGCATATAGCCGTCCTCGGGACCCCAGACGATCAGTGTCGGCGGTTGCCGTTTGCGCAGATAAGCTTGGTATTTCGGGAACCAGTTGAGGTTCCCCTCCAGCTTCTCCATCAGGCCGACCGCAAGCCGCCGACGGGCTGGCGTGTCCATCAGAGGCCAATGGAGTTTCCACAGATCCGGTGGCACGCGCTCGGCCACGGCCTCGCCAACTTCACCGATGAACTCGTGCCGGAAGCCCTCCTCGCTGACCGCATCTTCCAGCGGGCGATGCTTCTCGGACGTCTTGTCGTTCCAATACATCTTGATGGCTGCGTATTTCGGGCCGAGCACGTCTTCGTAGATGTCGCCGTTCTGGATGATAAGCGCGGCAACGCGCTCCGGATAGGCGATGGCGTGGCGCAATCCGATCTGCGAGCCATAGTCGTGCAGCCACAGCGCATAGCGGATAGGCCGAGCGCGTCAGCGAAAGCCGCCAGAAACCCGGCATAGGCATCGAAATCGTAGCCGAATGCAGCCATGTCGGGCGTGGCGCTGTAACCGAAGCCAGGAAAATCCGGCGCGAACGTGTGCCAGCGATCTGCCAGTCCAGGCATCAGCCTTCGAAACTGATAGGACGAGCAGGGATAGCCGTGCGGCAGCAGAAGCACCGGAGCGTCGGCCGGGCCGTCCTCGCGAAAGAAAATAGCGTCTCCGTTAACTTTGACTTGGCGGTGTCGCAATTTTGCCTCCTCGATCGAAAGGCTGCAACCTCCCGCATCCCGTTGTTTACGATGCTCTCGCTGGAAGGTTCCGTGGAAAAATAGACGCGGCAACTGACTTCCAAAACACAAATACGGTGACAGTGCACTTTGTCTTGTTCGCGCGATTGTCGCTTTCTGTACTGCTCCGCTCGGCCAGTCCGGGCATGAGTTCGGGCCACGTGGTCCCCGCACCGTCCAAGGCCAATTCGCAAACTTATGACCAGGCGGAGGGTTCCCGGTCGCGCCGTTGAAAGCGCCAAGGAACCTGCCGCCGATCAGATCGTTTCGCGGTATCTGGCCAGATCGACCGCAACGGAGGAGAGACATGCTCGAAATTCTGCATGCTCACAATCGCGCGACACCGAACATCGGCCGGCTCGGCCAGTTCGGGCTTTGGCACGATGCTGCGTGACGTCGACTACGTCCTGCGAAAACTCGACTGGATGCGCGCCGAAGGCATCTGGCCCAACGGCTTGCGATATCTGTGGACCGATGCATTCGGGGTCGTGCTCTACGTCTCGCTTTACACAGAAACTGGCGAACAGCGCTGGCTGGACGCGGCCGAGCGGCTGGTCGCCAATGTCGAGCGTGTGCTCGGCCGCCGGCGCGGACTGAGGATCGGCGAAGCGGCCGATCGCGACGGCCAGTACTTCCACTATCTCGCGATGTGGCTGTTCGCCTTGGCGCGCCTCGGCGATCTGAAGCCGGAATACCGCAAGCGCGGCATTGCGCTGGCGCGTGACATTCACCCGGCATTTGTGGTCCCCGGCCGCGGTGTGATCTGGAAGATGCAGGAGGATCTAAGCAGCCCATATCCTGGCTACGGTCTCGGCAGCATGGATGCCTATGACGGCTACGTCTCTTACCGGACGCTCGATGAGGACGCACTGGCGCCCGAGATCGCGCAAATGCGTGATCTGATGCAGCGCGATTGGCGCACCCTCGACATCGAGCAGGACCTCGGCCTCAGCATGATGCTGTGGCTCGCCCATTTCTTTCCCGACGAGCCGTGGGCCGAGGCCCAGACGAGGCGTTCCCTGCGAAGCCTGGAAACGATGTGGGTCGACCCGCCCGGCTATTTCAGCCGTGCCCCATGGCTGGGCGACACCAAGTTCGCCTTCACCAATTACGGCGTTTCGCTCGGCCTGCAGGCCGCCGGTATCTGGCCGGGGCGTGTCGATAGGCTGAACGCCTTCTTCGAGGACTGGCGCTCCGGCGACGAATACGACCGCGAGGCGATCACGTGGGTGATGGCCTGCACCTCGCATCTTCCTGGTGCTTTTCTGACCCGGGGTGGCGAGACAATGATTGAAAGCGACCAAGCTCGGGAACGTTCCTCTGCCGGCGCGGTTGTCGATGGAAGTGCACCGAGACGCAAGGAACGCGGTTGAAATGGCCATTCTCTTGGGAAAACCGGGAAGCTGTTGGGTGGCGGCAGCCAGATCCACGAACTATCCCCAGCTCGAAGGTTCGATCCATGCGGACGCCGTTGTCGTGGGGGCTGGAATTGTCGGGCTGACGACGGCGCTTCGGCTTTGCGAGGCGGGCCGATCGGTGGTCGTCCTCGAAGGCCTGCGCACGGGCGGCCAGGTGACCGGCCGCTCGACGGCCAAGATCACCACGCAGCATACGCTGATCTATCGTCATCTCATCGACACTGTCGGCCGGGAGTTGGCCCAGGTCTACGCCGATGCGAATTCCGCCGGCGCCCGACAAATCCGCGATTGGGTTAACAACTACGCCATCGCCTGCGATCTCGAGAGCAAGGAAGCCTATACCTACACCTGCGACGATCGCCGGCGCGCGGAGGTCGCGGCCGAGGCGGAGGCCGCGCGCCAGGTCGGGCTAGAGGCCGAGGTTCTCGAACGCGCACCGCTGCCTTTCGAAACGGCCGCGGCATTACGGTTCCCCGACCAGGCGCAGTTCAATCCGGCGATGTATCTGGTTGGTCTGGCGGAAGCGGTGACGGCCCGTGGCGGTCGGATCTTTGAAAACAGCCGCGCCACCTCGATCGACGAGGCAAGCCGCTGGCGCGTCGTCACAGATGGCGGCGCCGTTGATGCCGGGCACGTCGTCGTCTCCACCAACATGACGGTGAAGAGCCCCGTCGGCATGGCGAACCGGACGCAACCGCGCTGCCACACCGTGATGGCCTTTCGGATCGATGATCCCCTCCCTGTCGACGGCATGTTCATCGGCATCGACGAGCCGACGCATTCCATTCGCACAGGCCGTGATGCCGAAGGTCCGCTGCTGGTCACGCTTGGCCCCAAATTCAACACCGGCTGGGATGGCGACTTGGCGAAGCGGTTTGTCGAACTGGAAAAATGGACAAGAAAGAACCTTCCGGTCGGCGACGTCGCGTGGCGCTGGTGCAACGAGGACTATGATACGGCCGACAGGATCCCATACGCCGGCGAACCCGATCCCACCAAGGCCGCCGGCTTCCGCATTGCCACGGGCTTCAACGCCTGGGGCATCACCAACGGGACGGCCGTGGGAACGATGATCGCCGACCTGATTTGCGCCCGCCCGAGCCCATGGCAAAAACTCTACGATCCGGCGCGGCCCTATCCCGAGGACTTCCACAAGAATGGCCGCAGTCAATCGATCGTCTCGAGCACCCACGACATTGCGCCCGGCATGGGTGGCGTGATCGTCAGGGGAGACGAAAAGATTGCGGCCTGGAGAGACACCGAAGGCGCACTCCAGGCGGTTTCGGCGACCTGCACCCACAAAGGCTGCACCGTAACCTGGAACAATGTGGACCACACCTGGGATTGTCCCTGCCACGGCTCGATCTTCGCCGCCGACGGTTCGGTCATCCACGGCCCTGCCCGAAAACCGCTTGCCCAGATTACATTGTGAAGGCGGCCACTGTGAAGGCGGCGATCGGCGCGGCCCGCGTCACGCCGGCCGTTCGTAGGTTCCGACCAACTCCGTCTCCTCCAATGCGTGTTTCTGGGCTTGCTTCCAGACCTGATGCACGCCCGCCTGTCCTGGTACGCTGAGGCTCGGCACATCGAGCGCGGCCAGTAGGAAGTGGTAATGGTGGACGCCGTGCCCTGCAGGCGGCTGCGGACCATCGTAATAGGCATTGCCGAAATCGTTGGTGCCTTGCCTGAGGGCCGATGGGCCGGGCTTGCCGTCTTCGGCCTCGGCGAGTCCGCCGGCATCCGGCGGGATGTTGAAGACCGCCCAGTGCCCGAAAATCCCGCTTGGCGCATCGGGATCCCGCACGACAAGAACAAGGCTCTTGGTACCATCCGGAACACCGGACCACTTCAGCGGCGGCGAGACGTTCTGGCCGTCACGCGCATATTTTTCGGGAATTCTTCCGCCTGCCCGGAACGCCGGGCTGATAAGGGTGAGTGGCATTGCTATTTCCCCAAGGAGGTTGCGACCGAGAAACCCGCGCCGGCGCCGTTCACGCCGCTTGTTGAGCTTCGGCGATGCGTCTGATCTCTCCTGGCAGGGATTCCCAGACCTTGTGCATCTGTCCTTCTCCGACGTTATGGGCGAGCACCTTGGACACGACCCTGAAGGCATCCTTGGAATCGACCGGACGGGTGAATTCCAGCTCCGCCTTGATCTTGGCCAGAAACTCGTCGAGCGACCGCACCTTCTCGGGAGCTTTGGAAGGCTGATATTGGTCATAGAAGGCGCCGCGCACCAGAATCGGCAGCTGCGAGCCGAGGTGAGCTGCAAGGTCCGGTTGCATACGGTCGCGCAGGGCGTGCAGCACCGCTCCGAGAACGTGCCATGCGACCTGCCGATCCGGCCCGATCTCGTCCATGATCTCGTCGAGCCAGATGTTCGTGGTCTGCAGGGTCTTGTCGAATACGTCGAGTCCGGTGGCGTTCATCGAAATCCTCCGATCAAATCCGATTACGGCTGATGTGACCAAACAGCCGTACCGGCCCGTTGTTCCCCGATGGGCATGTCCTGACGCGCATTCATTGTCGGAGGTTCCGTCATGAGGGAATTTGGGCCGGCTTTTTGCCGCTGTTTTTTCGACCGCCTTTCTTGGCCGGCGCTCGGAACATCCTCATGGGCGGACGAGTTTTATTTTGCCGTCGCCGATCACATGGCGACGAATGATGCAGACACGAAAAACAGGAGAAGAACCATGGCACATCACGATTTGGCGCCCAGGACGCCATCGCGCAGCCTCTACCCATCCGCGCGAGACCCGCTCACGTCATTTCACCGGCAGATTGATCGCCTGTTCGACGACTTCTTTGCGCCAATGGCCGAAGCGACTACGGCCGGCGGTCTTTGGCCGAGCGTCGACGTATATTAAACAGACCAAGCCTATAAGGTCACCGCCGAATTGCCGGGGCTCGAGCAGAAGGATGTTGAGCTCGAGCTGCGCGACAACACCCTCTCCATTACGGGCGAGAAGCGTTCGGAGCAGAAGGAAGGCGACGGCGGCCGCACTTACAGCGAACGCAGTTATGGCCGGTTTCAGCGGACCATCCCCCTGGAAACGGAGATCGATGCCGACAAGGTGCAGGCCACTTTCAGGAACGGCGTTTTGGCTGTCGAGCTTCCGAAGAATCCCGCTGCAAAGGACAAAACACGCCGCATAGAAGTGAAAGCGCGATAGTTGCCAAACTGAAGGCTGCCTGAGCAGGCGGCGTTCAGCCCCTGTGGAAGGAGAGCGGCGAGCACGGCGGCAACCGCTCAGGGCGTCTAGCGCCGGGGATCGTCCGTCGCCTCGGAAACGCCTTCGAGAGCGATTTTGGCGGCTTCCTCACCGGTCCGCCCGAGGTCGGCCAAGGCAATGACGCCGACGAGGCGCTTGTCGTGGTTGATCACCGGAAGACGACGCACCTGATGCTTGGCCATGATCTTCGCCGCATCGGTGATATCGGCATCGTCGAAGCACCAATAGACATGCTCGGACATGACCTCGCGAACGGTCGTGTTGCCGGCTGAGCGCTCCTCGGCGACGCCGCGCATCACGATGTCGCGGTCCGTCACCATGCCGACCAGCCTGTCATTCTCGCCGATCGGAAGGGCACCGAGATTGTCGGCCCGCATTTTCCGGGCGGCATCCCTGATTGTCGTGTTCGGGCCGACCAGTTCGGTCCGACGGCTCATGATCTCCTGAACTTGCATGGCATATTTCCTCTCTCTGATTGCTGAGGCAACAAGTCGCCAAACGCGCTGTTGCCGCGCATCGCGAGATTGCCAGCTGGCCGGACGAGGCTTGTGCGACCGCTATCCTCTCGATCCCGCGCCAATGCACGTGCCGGCACCTCGCGATCGAAACTATTCTTGGAACGTCCAGGCAGCGAGCGAGTTCCAAAACGGTACCCGGCGTCGCAGCCATCCCACGGGATGTCGCCGCAGGCTGGTGAAAAACATCCACCGGAAAAACAGATGCACGCGGATTGAAGATCATGGCTATCATCTTTTCAGATCGCCGCGAGGCCGGGCGGCGACTCGCCGGAGAGCTCGTTCGCTTTGCCGGGCGCGACGACGTGACCGTGTTGGCGCTGCCCAGAGGCGGCGTGCCGGTCGGCTACGAGGTCGCGCAGGCGCTCAAGGCACCGCTCGACGTCTTCGTCGTGCGCAAGCTCGGCGTCCCCGGTCACGAGGAGCTGGCCATGGGAGCGATCGCGCCCTTCGGCGTACGCGTCCTCAACGACGAAATCGTCAGCAGTCTCGCGATCCCGCCACATGTCATCGACGCAGTCGCCGCAACGGAGGAAAAAGAGCTTCTGCGCCGCGAGCACCTCTATAGGGACGGGCGGCCCCCACCGCAGTTGAACGGACGAACCATTATCCTCGTGGATGACGGGCTTGCGACCGGATCGACCATGCGGGCCGGGATCAAGGCGCTGCGAAAAAACCACGCCGCCCATATCGTCGCGGCCGTTCCCGTCGGTAGCCCCGACACTTGCGACGCGATGCGGGCGGACGCAGACGAGGTCGTTTGCGCGACGACACCAGAGCCGCTGCTCGGTGTCGGGCGGTGGTACGTGGATTTCTCACAGACGAGCGATGAAGAGGTCCGCGCGCTCCTCGCCAGGTCCGTGCCCAAGCCTGCCGCTTCCGACAAGCCTGCCGCTTCCGAAGAGGAATTGGCTGGGCATGCGAGTGCGGGTCCGGCGCCTGGCATCAGATCGACATAGCGGAGGTGGATATGGACCGGGATAGCGAGCACGTCGTGCATGTTCCCTATCACGCTCGAGGGCAATCTTTCGTTGCCCCGGATGCCCGCGGCCTTGTGCTCTTCGCCCATGGCAGCGCTGGACGAAGTCGCGGATCTCGCGAGCCGATGGTTCTTGCGCCATCTGATTTCGGACAGATCGGCGTCCACGTCCTGACAGCTGGAGGTTGGATCACCAGTCCCGGGATCATTTGCGTCCTCAACGCGTTAAGGTCCTCGTAAAACAGCGCGCAGCTGCAACCCAAATGGCTGTCGCAACCCCTAGTTGGGAGAAAGACAATGCCGGACAAGAAAACCATCGAGAAGGCCCGAAAGGACAAGCGCGAGGGCAAATCGCCGAGCACGCAGGCCGGCGAGTTCGTGCACGAGGAGATCGATAAAATCCGCCGCGGCGAGCACGGCGCGCGCTCGACCCAGCAGGCTATCGCCATCGGGCTTTCCGAGGCGAGACGCGCAGGCGTAGACCTGCCCCCGCCCAAAAAGGGCAAGGTGAAGGAGAGCACGCGCAAAAGCGCCGAATACGCCTATGAGGCCGGCCAGGGCGAACGCACGCCGAAACGCCGCCCGCGGGTCTCGAAAGCCGTCTCCAAGGTGCTCGAGCACGAGCCGAAGAGCACAGCGTCGCACGAGGCGCTGGCGCAGCAGGCAAAGCGTGCGGCCTCGCGCCGGACGGCTGAGGAGCGTTCCGCAGCCGCAAAGAAAGCCGCCGAGACGAAAGGCGCCAGCGGAAGGAAGGCGGCGGCGCAAAAGGCCGCCAGAACGCGGGCACACCACGCATAGTTCAAAGATGGCAGTTCGGCTCTAGGAAACCCGATATGGCCCAAACGACCGGTATCGAGCTCCGCTCCTGCAGCGTGGGACGGTGCCGCTGCCCAAGGCGAATCAGTGACTGCATCTGCGGGACAACATCGACGTCTTCGCTCGAAATGTTCCCTTACGCGTAACACCGACCCAGAGGTACTCGGCGGCAAGGCCCCGGAGGTACTCGGCGGCAAAGCCGACGGGAGACCGGGAGGAAAGCGCAGCCTGTTTCTTGAGCAGATGCCTATTGCCCACAACGCGGAGAACTCTGATCATGTCCTCAGTAGCCAGCACGACAATGCCACGAACCACCCCTCAGGCGAGACATATCGCTTTGCTCGGCGCGCCCTCTAATCTTGGGCTGATGCCGCAGGAGGGTGAGCCGGAGCCCGGCGCATGGAAGGCGCCGGAGGTACTTCAATCGCTTGGTCTCGCCAACCGTTTGGGCGCCGGTCCGTTGCGCACGGTTCGGGCTCCGCCCTATCGGCCTGAGGTGGACCCTGCGACGGGCGTGCGCAATGCCCAGGCGCTGCGCCAGTATTCCGAGACGCTTGCCGAAGCCGTCGGCGAGGAGCTGAACTCGGGAGGGTTCCTGCTCATACTCGGCGGCGATTGCAGCGTGTTGCTTGGCCCCGCGCTAGCGCTACGGCGTCGTGGCCGCTACGGCCTTATCTTCTTCGATGGGCACACGGATTTCAAATTGCCGGATACCTCGCCCTCAAAGGGAGCCGCGGGCATGGATTTGGCCTTCGTGACCGGCCATGGACCGAAGCTCCTGACCGATTTCGGCGAGCACACTCCTTTGGTCCGTGAGGCCGATGTAGTCGCGTTTGGCTATCGCGATGTGCAGGACCCCGCGACTTACACGTCCAAGGCCGTCTTCGACACCGATGTTCACCGGATGGATTTGGCTGAAGTGCGGCGGCGCGGCGTCGCCGATGCTGCACGCGTAGCGCTTGACGCGGTCGCAGGGCAGGACGTCGAGGGTGTATTCGTTCACTTCGATGTCGACGTGCTGGACAGCGAGATCATGTCGGCTGTCGATACGCCGGAAGCCGGCGGTGTCTTGCCCGACGAAGCCGTCGAAGCTCTTCGCACATGGTGCAATGATTCACGCGTGATTGGGATGGAGGTGACGATCTATGATCCCGACCGCGATCCAGATCGTCGCTGCGGCAAGCTGCTGATCGACATTCTGACTGCTGCACTTCGCGACCGGTAGGCCAATGGGCAGTCGTCCTGCACTTGTGCACGAATGCAATCCGCCGGAGCGAATGGCAGTCGGTCTGACGGATCGCCGCGCGCATCCATTCCGTGATGCCACCTCATCGGGAACCGTTCTCAACGAACATGGTTCCGAGTGTGCGACTGAAAGCATTTGGCCCCTTTCATCTCGCTACCGCCAAGGAGATTCGCCATGACCGGCAAAACCCGTCCCACCGTCCTGATCACAGGCAGCAGCGGGTTTCTGGGCCAGGCCATCGCTCGCGGCCTGACGGAGCGCCACGACATCATCGGCCTTGATGTTGCCAGGCGGTCCTTGCCCGGCGTCGAGACGATCGAGATCGACCTTACCTCGGATACGAGCGCGGCGAAGGCGCTGGCCGAGGTGCGCGAACGGAGTGGCGGCCGCATTGCCTCGGTGATCCATCTCGCGGCCTATTACGACACGACCGGCGAGGATAATCCGAAATACGGCGCGGTGACCGTCGAGGGAACGCGCCGGCTGCTGAACGCGCTGAGGGGGCTCGAGACGGAGCAGTTCGTGTTTTCGAGCACGTTGCTGGTGCATGCGCCGAGCCCGGCGAAGGGCGCCAAGATCAACGAGCGATCGCCGATCGATCCGGCCTGGGCCTATCCGAGATCGAAGGCCGAGACCGAGACACTGATCCTGAAGGAGCACGGCGACATCAAGGTTGCGATCCTGCGACTGGCGGGTGTCTATGACGAGGATTGCCACGCCGCCTTCATCGCCCAGCAGATCGCCCGCATTTTCGAGCGCATGCCGACCGCCTATCTTTTCACCGGCGACATCACCACCGGACAGCCTTACCTGCACCTGGACGACCTCGTCGACGCCGTAGTGCGCACCGTCGACCGGCGCAGCGAGCTTCCCGACGAGACCGTACTGCTGATCGGCGAAGAGCAGACGCCGTCCTACGACGAGATGCAGAAGCAGATTGGGCGGCTCCTGCATGGCGAGATCTGGCGGACCTGTCCCTGCCCAAGGAGGTGACGAAGCTCGGCGCCTGGATGCAGGAGAAGGTTTTCGACCAGGAGACCGACATCAAGCCATGGATGATCGAGAACGCCGACGATCACTACGAGATCGACATCTCCCGCGCCAGGCGGCTGCTTGGCTGGAAGCCGCGGCACAGCCTGACCGCTACCTTGCCGGAAATGATCCGGCGGCTGAAGGCGGATCCCACCGACTGGTACAAGAAGAACAAGCTTGAACCGTCGGCGGTCGCCGCTTCCGCGCCCGAGCTCGACCAGGCCGCCGCAAGGCTGCGGCGTCCGCTCGAGCGCTCGGACGACGAGGTCGAGGTGGAAACCGAACGCCACCGGGCCGCAACGCTCTGGGCGCCACTGACCAATGTTGCCATCGGACTGTGGCTCGTGGCGGCGCCCTTCACGCTCGGCCTGTTCGATCCCGCTTCAGCACCGATTCCGCCGGCGCTCGGACATGAGATCGCCTCGCCGGAGACGCGCGACGGAAGGCTCGGCATGAGTGAGATCGTATCCGGCCTCGCCATCCTGTCGCTGGCGCTTGTAGGCACGCGCCGGCGCTGGCACGGACTGCAATGGATCACCGCCTCGATCGGGGTTTGGGTGATGTTCGCGCCGCTCCTGTTCTGGACCACCAGCGCCGGAGCCTACGCGACCGACACGCTGGCCGGCATGCTGATCGTCGCGTTCGCGGTGATGGTCCCGCCAACGCCGGGTATCAGCCGGCGTGCCCTTGCCGCCGATGACGACCGGCCGCTCGGCTGGAGCTATTCGCCCTCGCTCTTCACCCAGCGCATTCCCATAATCGGACTCGCCTTTGTCGGCCTGTTCGTCTCGCGTTATCTCGCTGCCTATCAGCTTGGCCATATCGATGGCCTTTGGGAACCGTTCTTCGGCCCGGGCGAAACGCCGGCCGGCAATGGCAGCGAGGCGGTAGTCACCTCCTGGGTCTCCAAGGGCTTTCCGATCGCCGATGCCGGGCTGGGCGCCTTTGCCTATGCGCTGGACATCCTCGCCGGCGCGATCGGCGACCGCCGCCGCTGGCGCACGATACCGTGGATGGTGCTTTTGTTCGGCTTGCTGGTCGTCCCGCTCGGCGTGGTCAGCGTCAGCTTCATCATCATCCAGCCGCCGCTCATCGGAGCGCTGTGCACGCTCTGCATCGTCCAGGCTGCCGTCACCGTCGTGCTCATCCCCTATTCGGTCGACGAGGTGCTGGCGAGCTGCCAGTATCTTTGGCGTGCGAAACAGGCGGGAGAGCCGTTCTGGCGCACATTCTGGTGCGGAGGCCCGGCACTTTCGGAGGACCAGACGCCGGCGCCGGATCTCGACCGGCCGCTGTCGGAAGTGGCGCGGGACTTCGTTACCGGCGGTGTGAACTTCCCATGGACCCTAGTCGCCAGCACCCTCGCCGGCGCCCAGCTGATGATCACGCCGCTCGCCTTCGGCACAAGCCCGCCGCTCTACTTCAGCGACCATGTCACCGGCTGCCTGGTCATAATGGTCGCCGTTACTGCGATGGCCGAAGTGGCGCGCGCCGTCCGCTTTCTGAACATCGCGCTTGGAGCCTGGATCGCCCTCTCTCCCTTTATCCTCGCCGGCGGTGCGGCGGCGAGCCTAGCCAATCTGGCGATCGGAGCGCTGCTGGTCGGGCTCAGCCTGCCGCGCGGCACGCGCAGCGCCGCGCATTATGGCGGTTGGGACCGGGCCATCGTATAAGGATGTTCAGCAGCGCTGGACGATCCGCCAGGTGACTGCAAAGATTGATCCGCATCAGTCTGTCGAACATGTTGAGCGGGAAGTCGGCGAAAGACGCAAAGGCCGCCGCACCCTTCCAACTTGAATTTTCCGCGTATCTGGGTTTCATAAGTCGGCAAATAACTTAGGGAGGAATTTCAACATGATAAAAAGGGCAATTCTTGGCGCCGGCATCCTCGCCGCCGCGTCGGCATCGGCGTCCGCCGAAAGCCTGACCATGTATTGCGGCGTCGATGAGGTCTGGTGCCAGCAGACGGCACGGGCGTTCGAGGAGAAGACCGGCATCACCGTCAATATGACCCGCAAGAGCGCTGGCGAAATCTATGCGCAATTGCGCGCTGAGGCCGCCAACCCAAAGGGAGACATCTGGTGGGGCGGCACCGGCGACCCGCATCTGCAGGCAGCCGAGGAGGGCCTGACCGAGGAATATGAATCGCCGCTGCTCGACCAGTTGCAGCCATGGGCGATCAAGCAGGCGGAAACATCCGGCCACCGCACTGTCGGCATCTATTCGGGTGCGCTGGGCTTCGGCTACAACAAGGATCTGCTGGCCAAGAGCAATCTTCCCGAACCGAAATGCTGGGCCGATCTGATCAAGCCCGAATACAAGGGGCACATCCAGGTCGCCAACCCCAATTCCTCGGGGACCGCATACAATATGCTGGCGACCATCGTTCAGCTGTTTGGCGAGGACAAGGGTTTCGAATACATGAAAGCCCTGCACAAGAACGTTAACCAGTACACCAAGTCGGGCTCGGCGCCCATCAAGGCCGCCGGTCTCGGCGAGACCACCATCGGCATCGTCTTCATCCACGACGCCGTGTCGCAGGTCGTCGCAGGTTTCCCGATCGTTCCGGTCACTCCCTGCGAGGGAACCGGCTACGAGATCGGCTCGGAATCGATCATCAAGGGGGCGCGGAACCTGGAGGCTGCGAAAAAATTCTATGACTGGGCGCTCGAGGCCGACGTCCAGTCCATGGCGCAAAAGGCGGGGTCGTTCCAGGTTCCGTCGAACAAGGCGGCAAAAACCTCCGACAAGGCGCCCGACCTCTCCACCATCAAGCTGATCGACTATGACTTCAAGAAGTATGGCTCGAGCGAAGAGCGCAAGCGGCTGCTGAAAAAATGGGACGAGGAGGTCGCATCGCTGCCGCAATAGCAGATGCGCTTCCGCGAAACCCGCTGGCCCATTGAACCGGTCGCCCTCCTTTGGATGGCGGTCGGATGGCTGGGGTTTGCCGTGCTGCCTTGGTACGGCATCGAGGACGGGTTCTTCGGCTTTTCCTGGCTGTTCGACGGTTACCCGTCCGACAGCGAGTTCGCGCCGGCCCTGATTCTGGCCCTCAAGGGCGAGAAACTGTGGCTGGCGCCGCTCGGCTTGCTGCTGGCGGTGCCGCTGCTTCTGTGGGGGCGCACCAAATCCGATCCGTTTTTCAGCCGACTGCTGATCATTGTCGGCGCCGCCGGATTTGGCTGGCTGTTGTTCCAGGGCTTCGCCATCGGGCTGCGCGGCTGGCAGTTCGGCTGGCTCACCAGCCTGTTCGGCGAACTTGGCGACCGCCAATTCGGCATGGGCTACGCCGCCTTGCTGGTCAGCGGTGCCTTTCTGTTCCTTTTCACCCTGGGTGTTGCCGCGCGCGGCGCCATCTCTGGTGACGTCTTCGTCGTCGGCTCGATCGGCTTTGTCGTCGCCATGGTTGCCATTTTCATCTTCATGCCGATCCTGATGATGCTGGCCAATGCCATGCAGACCGACGATGGCGGCTACTCGCCTGTCGCGTTCCTGGCCAAACTGTTCAGTTCGCGGCTGTGGAGCCTGGCTTGTCTTGCCGACGGCAGCCGCTGCGGCGTGGCCTGGAATTCGCTGCTGCTGGCCGTGCTCGTCGGCCTGCTGACCATGTTTCTGGGGCTGGTGTTCGCGCTGGTCGTGACCCGTACCGGTTTCCGCTTTAGCAAGCTGCTGCGCGCGCTGACCGTGTTGCCGATCATCACGCCGGCTTTTGTCATCGGTCTCGCCATCATCCTGTTGTTCGGACTGTCGGGCGCGGTGACGCAGAGCGTCGCCGGCGTCTTCGGCATTCAGCCGACACGGTGGGTATATGGACTTCCCGGCCTGCTCATCGCCCAGGTCCTCGCCTTCACGCCGATTGCTTTCCTGGTGCTGATCGGCGTCGTCGAAGGCGTCAGCCCGTCCATGGAAGAGGCCTCGCAGACGCTCCGAGCCAGCCGCTGGCAGACCTTTTGGACCGTATCCCTGCCGCTGATGCGGCCGGGCCTGGCCAACGCCTTTCTGCTCGGCTTCATCGAGAGCATGGCCGATTTCGGCAATCCGCTGGTGCTGAGCGGCAATTACGACGTGCTGTCGACGGAAATCTTCTTCGCCATCGTCGGCGCGCAGAACGATGCGGCACTTGCCGCGATCCTGGCGCTGGTGCTGCTGGCCTTCACGCTCGGCGCGTTTTATGCCCAGCGCTTCTGGATCGGCAGGCGCCCTTACACCACCGTCACTGGCAAGGGCGACGCCGGCGTCCATCCGCGCCTGCCGGGCGGGCTGACATACGCGCTCTATGTCATCGCCGGACTGTGGACGGCCTTCACGGTGCTGGTCTACGCGGTGATCTTCTACGGCAGCTTCGTCAAGCTCTGGGGGGTCGACCAGAGCCTCACATTGGAGCACTACAGGAAGGCGTTTTCCGTCGGCTGGAATGAGTTCGGCATCCACTGGTCGGGCTCGGCATGGAGCTCCTTCTGGACGACCATGGAGATCGCGCTGATATCGGCGCCGCTGACGGCCGGAATAGGGCTTCTGACCGCCTACCTTCTGGTCCGCCAGAATTTCCGCGGCAAGAATGCCTTCGAATTCGCGACCATGCTCTCGTTCGCGATTCCGGGAACCGTAATCGGCGTCAGCTACATCATTGCCTTCAACGTGCCGCCGATCGAACTGACCGGGACCGGCATCATCCTCGTATTGTCGTTCATCTTCCGCAACATGCCGGTGGGCGTGCGCGCCGGCGTCGCCTCGATGTCGCAGATCGACCGCAGCCTGGATGAATCCTCGCTGACGCTTGGCGCCAACTCGTGGCAGACCTTCAGACGCGTCATCCTGCCTTTGCTGAGATCGGCAATGCTGGCGGCGCTCGTCTATTCCTTCGTGCGCGCCATGACCGCGATCAGCGCCGTCATTTTCCTGGTCAGCGCGCGCTACGATCTTTCGACCAGCTACATCGTGGGACGTGTCGAGAACAATGAATACGGCATCGCCATCGCCTATTCGACGGTGCTTATCGTCGTCATGTTGATGGTGATCGGCCTGATGCAGCTGGTTGTCGGCAGCCGCAATATCGGCCGGCGCGGCATCCAGCCGGGCGACGGCTGGAGCGTGCGCACCAATGTCAGCCTGCCCGGAACGGCAGGCGGCCCGACGACGATAGCAGGAGCTGGGTGATGGCCGAAATTCGCGGCAACGCCGCCTCGGTGACCTTCGACCATGTCACCAAGACATATCCGGGCGCCAGCACGGCGGCGGTCGACGACATCTCGCTTGCGATCGAAGCCGGCAAGCTGGTGACGCTTCTCGGGCCGTCCGGCTGCGGCAAGACGACGACGTTGCGCATGATCGCCGGACTCGAAATGCCTTCCAGCGGCCGCATTCTGATCGGCGGCAAAGACGTCACGCGCCTGCCCGCTACCGACCGCGACGTGTCCATGGTTTTCCAATCCTATGCGCTGTTCCCGCATATGACGGTGATGGAGAACGTCTCCTATGGCTTGCGCTTCTCCGGCCATGACAAGAAGGAGGCTGCGTCGCGTGCCCGTGCCGGGCTGGAAATGGTCGGCCTGACCGGTTTCGAGGCGCGCCTGCCCAGCGAATTGTCTGGCGGCCAGCAGCAGCGCGTGGCGGTGGCGCGGGCGCTGGTGCTCGAACCGCAAGTGCTGCTGTTCGACGAGCCGCTCTCAAATCTCGACGCCAAGCTACGTCGACACGTGCGCGAGGAAATCAGGGAAATCCAGACCAAGCTCGGGCTGACGGTGGTCTATGTCACGCATGACCAGGAAGAGGCGCTGGCGGTTTCGGACCGTATCATCGTCATGAACAAAGCCGTGATCGCACAGGACGGTACGCCGCGCGAACTCTATGACGCGCCGGCCAACGCTTTCGTCGCCGATTTCATCGGCGAAGCCAATATCCTGGATTGCGAGGTGGTTTCGGTAGAAGGCGATGAAGCCACCGTCCGGCTGGGTTCGCTGGCCTTGAAACTGCCGGCGCGTGGCCACCGGGCCGGCCCGGCGAAGCTGGCGGTCCGGCCGAGCCGGATCGGGATCGGGGCTGCCGGCACGCCGCGGACGATCGCCGGCAGTCTCGAAAAGGTCACCTATGTCGGTAGCCATCTCGAACTGATCATCGGCACACCGCACGGCCAGGTGTTTGCAATATCGCCCAATATCGATGCGCCATTTCAGGCAGGCGACAGCGTCGGGATCGGCTTTCCGGAGCGCGGACCGGTTCTGATCAAAGCTTGAAGGATTGCACGCAGAGTTGGCGGATCTGGGCGAACACGCCGCTGCCGCCGCAAATCACCAGCGCGCCTCCTTCCAGCACCGTCTTTGGGTCGGGCTTGACGATCGTGCCGCCGGCTTCTTCCACCAGGAGCATGCCTGCCAGGCAGTCCCACGCGTTCATATGCTCTTCGACATAGCCGAGCAGCCTGCCAGCGGCCACATAGGCGAGCATCAGCGCACCGGATGCGTTACGGAAAAACACGCCGCCTTTGGAAAACAGCAAGCCGATGAGCGTGGCGACGTTTTGCATATCGGCGCGGTTGGAAAACCCGGTGCCCAACGAACCGTCGGTCAGGCTGGTGGCCGCGCTTGCCCTGATCGGCTTGCCGTCGAGAAAGGCGCCGCCGCCCTTACGGCAATGAAAAGTCTCGCCCGTGGAGGGTTCGTGGATGACGCCCACGACAGTGTCGCCGTCCTTGGCGCAAGCGATGACCACACACCAGGCCGGAATGCCCCGCACGAAGTTCGCGGTGCCGTCGATCGGATCTATCACCCAGACATGCCCGCTCGATCCGGTGACCGAGGCATGCTCCTCGCCGACAATTCCATCGGTCGGGTAGGCGGCTTTCATTGCCGCGCGGATGAACAGCTCGACCTCGCGGTCGGCCTGCGAAACCATATCCTGATGACCTTTGCTCTCGATGGCGAGGCTGTCGAGATCGCGAAAATATTTCAGGCCGAGCGCGCCAGCGCGCCGCGCGAGATCGATGGCGAACTGTTCGCGCGCTGCTGTGTCGGGTGTCATGGGGTCCTTGGGATGGCGAATGTGATCTGAGGAAAATACCCCAGCCGGAGAAGCTTAGCGGTCAAGGTAAGAGTGTGCAAATGACGGCTCTGCCTTTTGCAGGGCGGCTCGAGGTCGACCGATCTCCCACGCACTGACAGCGATAACCGCGCTCACACCGAGCCGGTCATGCCGCCGTCGACATAGATGATCTGGCCCGTCATGAAGCTCGATGCGTCGGAAGCCAGGAAGATCGCGGCGCCGCCCAGTTCGTCGACTTCGCCCCACCTTGCCAGCGGTGTGCGCCCGACCAGCCAGCGCGAGAATTCGGCGTCTTGCACCAGCGCCTCGTTCAGTTCTGTCCGGAAGTAGCCTGGGCCGATACCATTGACTCTGATGCCGTGTGGGCCAAGCTCGGTGGCAAGCCCCTTGGTCAGCATTTTCATCGCACCCTTCGATGCCGTGTATGGCACGATCGAGGAACGCCCCAGTTCGCTTTGCACCGAACATATGTTGATTATGGACCCGGTCTTGCGGGCCATCATCGAGCGGACCACCGGCCGGGTGACATAGAATGCACTGTAAAGGTTTGTCCGCATCAATCTGTCGAACATGTCGAGCGGGAAATCGGCGAATGGCGCGCGGTGCTGCATGCCGGCATTGTTGACGAGAATATCGATCGGGCCGCGCTCTGCTTCCAGCCTGCCGATTTCACGCTCGACGTCTTCAGCCACGGTCACGTCGAAGGTGGAGCCGATCGCCTGGATACCGGATTCGGCCAACGATCCGAGTGCCTTTTGAACGTGGTCTTCGTCCCGCCCATTGATGATCACCGTCGCGCCGGCGCTCGCCAGCGCCTTCGCCATGGCAAAGCCGATTCCGCGGCTCGATCCGGAGATGAAAGCGGTTTTGCCGGCGAGGCCGAACAGGTCCGATAGGTCGGTCAATGTTTGTTTCCCAGAGATGCGGCCAGATGCAGGCGATCGAGGCCCTGCCGTACATCGTAAGCGCGAACGACCGCTGTCAGCAATGGCGAGATTGCCGGCGATAAACGCTTATCCCCGCCAGACGCCTTCCCGGCGCAGATCGTCCATCGTGCGCGAAATGCCTTCGCGCAGGATCGACACCATGTCGTCGATCTGCTCGCGCGTGATGATCAATGGCGGCGACATCACGCACATGTTAATCAGCGGCCGGACCAACAGGCCGAGCTCGTGGCAATGCGCGTCGATGCGTTTGCCGACATCCTTGTCGAGCTGCAGTGGATCCTTGCTGTCGCGGTCGGCGACGCATTCGACGCAGCCCATCAGCCCCATGCCGCGCACCTCACCGACCACCGGCAATTCCTCCAGCGTCTTCAGTTGCGCCTGGAAGTAGGGCGCGACCTCGCGCGTATGGGCCAGCACGCTTTCGTCCAGAATATCGAGGTTCTTCAGCGCCACCGCGCAGCCGACCGGATGGCTGGTGTAGGTCAGGCCATGGCCGAACATGGCGTCCGGATGGTTCGAGCGGCGCAGCTCCTCCAGCAGCCGTTCCGAAAGGATGACGCCGCCGAGCGGGAAATAGCCTGAGGTCACCCCTTTCGCAAAGGTGATCATGTCGGGCTCGATGCCGAACACCTCGCCGGAGGCAAAGACATGGCCAAGCCGGCCGAAGGCGGTCACCACCTCGTCGGAAATATAGAGGATGTCGTTGTCGCGGCAGATCGTCCGGATGCGCTGGAGATAGCCCTCCGGCGGCACGATGACGCCGCCCGACGCCTGCACCGGCTCGCCGACGAAAGCACCGATCCTGTCGGCGCCGACACGGGCGACCATATCGCGGAATTCAGCGACCAGCGCATCGGTGAAAGCGGCAACGCTCATGCCCTTCGGACGGCGGAACGGATCGGGTGAGGACAATTTGACGACCAGCTCGTCTGCGCCATCCATCCAGTCACGGTCGCGCGGACGCCCGTTAAGCGAGGCCGACAGATAGGTCGAGCCGTGATACGCGCCGCCCCGGCTCAGGATCAGCTTCTTTTCCGGGCGGCCGCGCACATTGTTGTAAAATTGCATAAAGCGCAGCGCCGTCTCGACCGCCGAGGAGCCGCCCGTGGTGAAGAAAACATGGCTGAGATCGCCCGGCGCGTGGCCGGCGATTCGCATGGCCAGTTCCGCCGACGGCGCATTCATCGTGTACCACGGCGTGTTGTAGGACAGCGCCATCGCCTGGTCGTACATTACCTTGGCGAGCTCTTCGCGACGGTGGCCGACATTGATGCACCACATGCCCGCCGGTCCGTCGATCAGCCGCTTGCCGGTGGCATCGGTGATGTAGATGCCCTCGCCCGCGCCGATCAGGGCGCGTGCCTCCGCGCCGACCGAGCCGGCGAACGGCCAGGGCTGGACAAGATGGCGCTTGGCCAGTTCGACGGCATCCTGAGCGCCGGCTCCAGCCATTTCGGTCGAAGTGATGTCTCTTGCCGCCGCCATCTTCGCCTCGCATTGTATGCCGCAATTTCACCGGACACGAAGCTGGTTCACGCTCCAGGAAAGCTCGGCTTTCTTCGTTCATTTTGAATGGCCGTTCAATCAATATTGCAGAAATAGCGCTTGATTTCAATCCGCCGATGCGCGCATGATGAAAGAAAGCCGGCAAGCTCGGAGCACGATTGCGCCCTGGGCATAAAGTGGGAACAGATAGCCGGTTTCAGCAATGGGATGCCGCATGGCAGGACAGTCCGCGCCAGCAACCGAAATCACGCCGGAGACCCTGCCCGAGGGCCTGCAATGATGGTGGCCGCGGAAGGGTCGCCCGCTTTCGGCATGACGCGGGCGAGGCGAAACGCCCTTCTGCAATCAGAACCCGTTCAGGGTCTTGCCCTGATCAGCCCGACCTTCGTCTATGCGCTGATACTTCTGGTGCTGCCGATCCTGGCGGTCATCGCGCACTCCTTCTGGACGCAGAATTACCTCACTGTCGACCATACCTTCACGCTTGAAAACTACCGCCTTGCGCTGACCGAGCCGATCTATCGCGACCTGCTGTGGCGCTCGCTCTACATCTCGCTGACGGTGAGCTTCTTCACGGTCGTGCTCGCCTATCCGATCGCCTATTTCATCTCGTTCCACGGCGGCCGCCACAAGGGCCTGTGGCTGTTCCTGATCACCATCCCGTTCTGGACCAGCTATCTGCTGCGGGTAATGTCGTGGAAGGTCATCCTCGGCTATAATGGCGTGCTCAATTCCGGCCTGATGGGCCTTGGCATCATCGACGAGCCGTCGACCGCGCTGCTTTACAATTCGACTGCCGTCATCATCACGCTGACCCACGCCTGGGCAGCCTTCGCCATCCTGCCGATCTTCGTCTTGCTGGAAAAAATCGACCGCACGCTGGTCGAGGCGGCCACGGACCTCGGCGATGGCCCTGTCCGTTCCTTCCTGCGCGTGACGCTGCCGCTTTCGGCGCCCGGTATCATTTCGGCAGCGCTGATCGTCATGATCCCGACGGTCGGCGATTACGTCACGCCGAAGCTTGTCGGCGGCAAGGACGGCGTCATGATCGCCAATGCCATCCAGGCGCAATTCGGCAAGGCCTCCAATTGGCCGCTGGGTGCTGCACTCTCCGTCACCACGATGCTGGTTGTGACGCTGATCGCAGGCGCCACGGTTCTGATCATCCGTGCCGCCCAGCGGCTGGCACGATGAGGCTGGCGCGATGAGGCCGGCGCGATGACGGCGATGCGCCGCTTGCTGCCGGGCCGATTGCTGCCGGCCTATGCGTTCCTCTACGTCGTGTTTCTCTATCTGCCGGTTATCTTCCTGCCGATCTTCTCCATCAACACCGCCGCGACGCCGAAATTCCCGCTCTCCGGCTTCACCTTGAAATGGTACCACGACCTGCCGCGCACGCCGGCGCTGCTCGACGCCACCTGGAACAGCCTGGTCGTCGGGGTATCGGCCTCCATCCTGTCGACCGTTCTTGGCATCCTCGCCGCGCGCTCGATCACCCGCTACCGCTATCCCGGCCGCCGCGCCATCAACGGCCTGATCATGGCGCCGCTGGTACTGCCCGAAATCATCGTTGCCATCTCCTTGCTACTGGTGATCCTGCAACTCGGTTTGAGCCTGTCGCTGTTCACCGTCGTGCTTGGCCACGTCCTGGTCTGCGTTCCCTATTCGATGACGGTGCTGACCGCCGGCTTCGAGGGCTTCGACCGCAGCCTGGAGGAAGCCTCCGCCGATCTCGGCGAGAGCGCCTTCGGCACGTTTCGGCGGGTGACGCTGCCGATGGTGGCGCCGGCGATCATTTCAAGCCTGCTCGTCTGCTTCACCATTTCGCTCGATGAGTTCCTCATCGCCTTCTTCCTGACCGGCACCGAGGCTACACTGCCGATCTATATCTGGGGCCAGTTGCGTTTCGCCGCGAAACTGCCCGGCGTGCTGGCGCTGGGCACGCTGTTGCTGGTTGCCTCGTTTCTTTTGATGACCATCGCCGAAATCCTGCGCCGCCGCGCGGCCAGACGCACCCAGAACGAGGGAGGCCTCCATGCCTGAGCGGCCCCAAATCGAGCGCTCTATGATCGAGATCCGCAACGTCACGCGCAGCTATGGTTCGTTCAAGGCGCTGGACGACGCCTCGCTGACCATCAGGGAGGGCGAATTCTTTTCGCTGCTTGGCCCGTCCGGCTGCGGCAAGACCACGCTGTTGCGTATGATTGCCGGTTTCGACAACCCGACCAGCGGCTCGATCTCCGTCGATGGCCAACCGATGGAAGGCATCCCCGCCAACGGCCGGCCGACCAACATGGTGTTCCAGAACTACGCCATCTTCCCGCACCTCAATGTCGAGCAGAACGTCGCCTATGGCTTGAAGCGGCTGAAGCTGGCCGGCACGGAGGAAAGGCGCCGCGTCGAGGAAGCCCTCGCCCAGGTGTCGCTGACCGGCCTCGGCAAGCGGCTCGCCACCGAGCTTTCCGGCGGCCAGCGCCAGCGCGTGGCGCTGGCTCGCGCGCTGGTGATGCGCCCAAAAGTGCTTTTGCTCGACGAGCCGCTGTCGGCGCTGGACAAGAAGCTGCGCGAGCAGATGCAGGTCGAACTGCGCCGCCTGCAGCAGGCGGTCGGCATCACCTTTGTCCTGGTAACCCACGACCAATATGAGGCACTGGCGATGTCGGATCGCATCGCAGTGATGTTCGGCGGCATGATTGCGCAGGTCGCATCGCCGAAGGAGATCTACCAGCGGCCGGTCAATCGCCAGGTGGCCGACTTCCTCGGCGGCATGAATTTCGTCAAAGCGGAGATCGTCGAGGAGAACGGCGCCTCGCTGGTGCTCGACACGCTGGGCTTCGGCCGCGTCAAGACCGACAAGCCGAAAGCTTTTGTGCGCAATGGCACCGCCGCGACGCTTGGCATCCGGCCCGAGCGCCTGCGCGTTCTGTGGGACGATGCGACGGCAAAATTCGAGGTCGCCGGCAAGGTGGTCGAGCGCCATTATTTTGGCGAGATCACCCATTTGATCGTCGAGATACCAGGGCTGGAAAAGCCGTTGTCGGTGACCGAGACCAACGACTTCGGCGCCGACGACATTCCGGTCGGCACCACGATCCGCCTCGCCTACGACCCAGAGGCCTTGGTGGCGATGGCAGATTGACGCTATCTCACCTCCAATTCGGCGGACAGATAGTCACTTAATCGATTGTCGCCTGCCTTCTTTGAATCCTCCAGCAGCATTTTAAGATCATCAATGTCGACCAATCCATGGTTCTGCAAATAGACGACTGTAAGCTCCGGGTCGAACCCGCACTTGAGATTACCCAATTGGCTAAGCACGTGATAATGCGCACGGTCGCCGGACTTCCAAACAGCAAATGAGTTGATCGGCCAGCCGCCCTGAAGGTCAGCTTTAAGTGAGCTTGCCGAGTATTCGCAGACCTTCTTTAAAGGTATTGTCGAGTTCACCAATCTCGATTGGGTGGGGCGCCGAATAATAGCCAGCCGCAAATCCTGTAACTGCCATGACCGCACCGGTGAGTACGATCTTCGAGACCGTTTTCATACCGCTCAGATCTCCTCGATCAACCGCCGCGCCATTTTTCGCCCGGCGACGATTGCACCCTCGACATAGCCTGGGAATGACGGCGACAGCTCCGACGAGGCGAAATGGACCGGCGGCGCGCCGGCGCGGATGATGCGTTCGGCATTGGTTGCCGTCGCATCGACGATAAGGTCGCTGTAGCCGCCACCGCTCCAGCGATCGTCCGTCCAGTCACGGTAGCTGAGATCGGAGAAGCCGGCCGCCTCGGCGCCGAGCGCTTGCTCCAGTTTTGACGTCACCTTAGCGCGCAGTTCCGCCTCGCCCAGTTCGCGCCAGCGCCGGGCCAGCGGCCCGCCGATGAAGACGACAAGTGCTGGATGACCGTCGTCATTGCCGGCGTCGCAGGCAAAAAGCCCGTGCGGATCGCGCCACATCACCATGCCGCTCAAGCCCCTGTCGCGCCAGAAGGCCGTGGGATAACGCGCCAGCATCTTGATTACCGCGCCGCTTTGCCAGACGCCGAGCGCTGCTTCCAGCGCAGCCGGCAGCAGCGGTACGAAATCCAGTCTCGACGCCATCATCGGCGGGACTGCGACCAGCACCGCTCGCGCCTCGATTGAGCCTGCGGCCGAGACGACGCGAACCCCTTCCGCTCGACGCTCGATGGTCTTGACCGGCGTGTTCAGCCGCAGGCGACCACCGAGGTCGCGGGCCAGGTCGTCTGCCAGCGAATGCATGGTTTCGCGCACGAAATACTGCAGTTCCGACACCTCGTTGGTGATGCGGCGGTCGTTGTCGATCAGGTACCACAGCGGCAGCCTTTCCATTGCCAGGCACCAAAGGCCCTCGATCAGCGAATGAAAGACCGCCTTGGCTTCATCGGGATCATTCTGGCGATCGAGCCATGCCGCGACGGTCAAACCGGCAATGGCCGGATCGTCCGGTGCAATCGCGTTCATCCGCTCGCGTATTCGCATGGCGGTGCCATAAGTGCGCTCGGCTTGCGCCTCGCTCATCCGCGGCTGGGTGATGAATTCGCCGGCGAAATGCGTCCCGACCAGCGTCTTGCCGCGTGCCCGCACCAGCGCCATCAGTTCGGGCATGTCCTCGCACAGGAACTGGCCGCCGCTGTCGATGCGCTCGCCGAGCCCGTTCGGCATGGCTTCGACGCGTCCGCCGACGCGGTCGCGGGCTTCGAGCAGCACGAAATCGACGCCAGCGTTGTTCAGCTCATGCGCCGCCGACAGGCCGGTGAAGCCGGCGCCGACGACGACCACCTCGGCTCGTTCGATCTCGGACGTCAATAGCCGGCCTTGATCTTCTCGAATTCGGCGATCATCCGCTGCTTGAGCTCCGGCGCCACCGGCTGCTGGAACAGCGTCTTGTCGAGGAACTTGTCGAGATCGTCGAAGCCGCGCTCGGCCAGGATCTTGGGATCGATCGCCGCCATGGCAGCGGCGTTGCCATGGCCATAGCCGAACGTCTTGACCAGATAGTCGGATACAGCAGGCGCATTGACAGCGTTCAGGAAATCATAGGCCTGGTCGAGATCACCCGGTGCGTCCTTCATCAGCACATAGCCGCACACCCATGTCGACAGGCCTTCCTTGGTATCGCGGTTCATGGCGATCGGCACGCCTTGGCCCTTGAGGGTGACGAAAGTCTCGTTCCAGCCCCAGGCGAGATCGACCTCGTTGCCGGAGAAGGCCTGATTGATATCGGTGTCGTCGGTCCAGTAGAAGCGGATGTTCTTGTGCACGTCACGCAGAAATGCCGAGGCGTCCTTGAACTGCGCGTCGGTCATCTTGTTCCAGTCCTTGAGGCCGATGACCAGGCTGGCCAGCGCGTAGGCGTCGTCGACATTGTCGCCAATGGTAACGCGCCCCTTGAACTTCGGATCGGCAAAGATCCTGAGCGACTGCGCCTGATCCGGCGTCACATTGTCGGTGCGGTAAAGCAGGGCCGTATTGCCCCAGTCGAAAGGCATGAACCAGGCCTTGCCGTCAGCGGTGGTGGCGAGATCCTTCATCGCCATGATGCCGGGATTGAGATCCTTCCAGCCGGCGATACGGCTGGTGTCGAGCGGCTGCAGCATGCCGGCCTCGCGCCATTTCACCACGCTTTGCGAGCAGGGATGCGCAATGTCCGCCTTGAAGCCGGCCCGCATTTTCTGAAAGGCCTCTTCCTCGTCGCCGAAGAAGGCGAAGGTCGGCTCGGCGCCTTGTTCGGCGGTGTAGGCCGGATGCAGCAGCGGGTCCTCATAGCCCGACCAGTCGAACACGACGAGGTCGCCGCCGCCTGCCGCAAGTGCCGCGACTGTGCCTGCGCCGATTGCGCAGGCCGCGGCGATGGCCAGGCGGCGAAGCACGGAATTCATGGCGCAAAGCTCCTCATCGCGGGAAACACCGCGGCGACGTTAGGAGAATTCGGGAGCTTTGGCGAGCCCGTCCGCCCGCTATGTCCGTGGGCAGACGGGCCAAGCGAGGAGAGCTCAATAGCCGGCTTTGATCTTCTCGAACTCGGCGATCATCTTGAGCTTGAGATCGGATGGAACCGGCGACTGGAACAGCGTCTTGTCGACGAACTTCTGCACGTCGTCATAGCCTTTCTCCTTTAGCACCACCTGGTCGACGCCGGCCATGCCATTGGCATTGGCCTGGCCGTAGCCCCAGTCCTTGACCAGGACCTTGGCGACTTCCGGATCGTTGACGGCGTTGAGATAATCATAGGCCTTGTCGGCATTGCCGGGCGCATCCTTGAACAGCACATAGCCGCAGACCCAGGTCGAAATGCCCTCGTCGGTGTCCTTCTTGGCCTTGATCGGCACGCCGGCGGCGACAGACTGCACCGTCGCGTCGTTCCAGGCCCATGCGAGATCGACCTCGCCGCCGCTCAACAGCTGCACGATATCGGTTGAGTCGGTCCAGTAGGAGCGGACGTTTTTGTGCACCTGGCGCAGGAAGCCTGATGCCTGTTTGAACTGGTCATCCGTCATCTTGGTCCAGTCCTTCAGGCCGATGGCGAGACTGGCCAGCGCGTAGGCGTCGTCGACATTGTCACCGACGGAAACCCGGCCCTTGAACTTCGGATCGGCGAAGGCCTTCAACGACTGCACGTCCTTCGCATCGATCTTGTCGGAATTGTAGGTCAGCTGCGTGTTGCCCCAGTCCCAAGGCATGAACCAGGCCTTGCCGTCGGCGGTGGTGGCGAGATCCTTCATCGCCATTATGCCGGGATTGAGGTCTTTCCAGCCTGATATCTTCGAGGTGTCGAGCGGCTGCAGCAGGCCGGCCTCGCGCCATTTCACCACGCTTTGCGAGCAGGGATGGCCAAGATCGGCCTTGAAACCGGAGCGGACCTTTTCGAACGCCTCGTCCTCGTCGCCGAAGAAGGTGAAAGTCGGCGAATCGCCGTTCTTTTCGACATATTTCGGATGGAAGCCGGGCTCCTCGTAGCCAGACCAGTCGAACACGACGAGATCCCTGTCCGCAGCCAGCGCCGCCGCCGAAGCGGCGAGCGCTCCGGCCAATGCCAATGTCAGCGTCAATGTCAGCGTCGGGCGTCGCGTCATTGTCTTCATTGCTGTTCCATCCTCTTTTGATTGTTTCACGCCGGCTTGGCACCGCCGGCTGTCGGCCACGGATAATGCTTGGGAAATGCCGCGGACAGGAACGCGTTCGCGGCCTGCAGCGCAGTCTCGCGCGTGGTGTCTTCGGTGCCCATCATCAGCCGCAGCCACAGTCCCTCCAGCATGGCGCTGAGCGCCAGCGCTATCACCTGCGGCTCATAAGAATAGCCGCCGCTCTGCTTGAGCGTCGCGCAAAGGTCGATAAAGATGTTCTGATAGACGGCGTCGCGTGCGCTGCTCAGCGCCTGATAGGTCGGCCGCGATTTGGCTTCGCCCCAGAACGCACACCAGGCCGCCAGCTTGCGCTTGTTGCAGATCGAGCGATCGAAATCGGCCGCGACCAATGCCTGCAACTGGCGGGCGGGATCATCGCCGGCCTTCTGCAAGGCGCTGCGCCAATGCGCCGAATACTCGTCATACATGTATTGCAAAGTCGCGACGAGCAGCTTCTCCTTGCTTTCGAAATGGAAATTGACGATGCCGCGCGACAGGCCGGCACCGTCGGCAACGTCGGCCATCGTCGTATCCGAATAGCCGCGCTTGGCCAGTGAATCGATCGTCGCTTCGATCAGTTGAAGCTGCCTGGTCTCTTTCGACGCCTTGCGGCCACGCTTTTCGGTGTCGCTCTTTCGCGTCGCCTCGAGGAGGGCTTCGCGCGCCTCTGTTGTCTTCATGGGATTGATGGTCTCCAGCATCGCCGGCTAGCCAACCGGCTTTCGGCCGCGAAGATGAGTGGGACGGTGCTCGCCTGTGTCAAGCACCTTCTGCATGGCTTCCCAGGTTCGTATATTCTTGTCGACATAGGCCGCGCCGACGGCAGCCGCGACCACCGGGTAGAGCGGCCCCTTCAAGCGGTTCAGCTCCTCCCCCGCGATCTCGCGATACCAGGGATTGCGGTCGCGCACGGTGATGTCGGCAAAGCCGGCCTGGCGCATCGCCTGCACATAGCGGGCCGGCGATGCCATGGCGAAGGACAGGCCTTCAGCGGCGACATAGGCCTTCATCTCGGGCGACGGCTCGCCATCATGCGAGATCATCCAGTTCGACGCGGCAAAGACGCCGCCAGGCTTCAGGACGCGGAATATCTCGGCGAACAATGCATCCTTGTTCGCCACGTGCAGCAGCGCGTCCTTGGAAAATACGACGTCGAAGGCACCGTCGGCAAAAGGCAGCGGTCCTGGCGCCGCCTGGAAATCGGCGCGACGCGCGAGCCCGCGCGCAGCGGCCCGCTTCCTGGCCGTCTCGATCACGGGCCGTTCGACGTCGAAGCCTGTGAGGTGGGCCGCGCGGTGACGCTCGATGAGATGCAGCGTGATGCCGCCGGAACCGCAGCCCATGTCCAGGACTGTCTTGCCCGCAAGCGACAGCCCTTCGACGACCCGGTCGACCTCTTCTGGCCCACCCGGCGACAAATAGCCGTCGCCCCACAGCGCCTCGAGGAAGCGGATGGCGGTGTCGTCATACTCCGGTTCGGCCTCTGCCGTTTCGATCATCAAACCCTGGTCCCAAGGCTATCCTCGAATGAGCCAAAGCCTAGCGCATAAACACGAAAACGCAACATCATTTGTTGAACATTCATTCAATATGGCTGGACAGGATGACCGTCTTCGTGCGAAATTCGGCTTATTGGGGGCGCATCACACGAAAAGAAGGTCGGGCACGATGAAGGCTGGGCCAAAGTGAAGAGCTGGGACGCGATCGTCATCGGCGGCGGGCATAACGGGCTGGTCAATGCCTGCTACCTGCAGCGTGCCGGGCTCGACGTGCTGGTCGTCGAGAAGAACGACTGGGTCGGTGGTGCCGCCACCAGCCGCGAGCTGACGCCCGGCTTCCTCTATTCCAACTGCTCCTATGTCTGCTCGCTGTTCCGCCCGGAGATCATGCGCGACCTCGAGCTGCCGCGCTTCGGCCTGCAGGTGATCTCCTATGAGGGCGGCGCGGTGTTCACCCGCGATGGCGACTATCTCGCCAACTACCGCGACCACGATGCCCACCGGCGCGAATTCGCGCGGTTCTCCAAACGCGATGCCGAGGCCTATGATCGTTATGCCCGCGACGTGACGCGGCAGTGCCGCTTCATCCAGCCGCTGCTGATGCGCACGGCGCCCGACCCGACCAGCCTGCGGCCGCGCGACCTTGGCGAACTGCTCTATCTCGGCAAGAAGTTCACGGGGCTCACTGCGGAGGAAATGGCGCTGACGCTGCGCTTCTGGACCATGTCGATCTCCGACTTTCTCGACGAATATTTCGAGACCGACGTGATCAAGGCGAATTTCGCTTTGTCCGGCATCATCGGCACCGCGCTCGGGCCGATGTCGCCCGGCACCGCCTATGTCCTGCTGCATCATTATATGGGCGAGGTCGACGGCTCGGTCGGCGCCTGGGGCTATGCGCGCGGCGGCATGGGCGCGGTCACCGAGGCGCTCGCCGCATCCTTCCAGGCACCATCCGTACCGGCGCCGAGGTCGACCATGTGCTGATCCGGCGCGGCAAGGCCAATGGCGTGGTGCTGGCCGGCGGCGAGGAAATATACGGCAAGCTCGTGGTTTCCAACGCCGACGTGAAGCGCACCTTCCTCAAGCTGGTCGAGGAAAAGGAATTGCCCGAGATTTTCCTGCGCCGGGTCAGGAATTTCAAGATCCGCGGCTCGTCAGGCAAGGTCAACATCGCGCTCGATTCACTGCCGGAATTCCCGGCGCTGCCGAAGGATTCGCCCGTCTATTGTGGCGACATGCATTTCACCGATTCGATCGAGCGCATGGAGCGTGCCTATGACGACTGGAAGGCCGGGCGCTGGTCGGCCGATCCTTTCCTCGACATGGTGATCCCGACGACGCTCGACCCGACCATGGCTCCACCCGGCAAGCATTTCATGAGCTGCTTCGTGCAATATGCGCCACCGAAGGTGGACGGCCGCGGCTGGACCGACGCCGACCGCGACGGCTTTGCCGAAAGCGTGATCGCGCAGATATCGGACTATTCGCCGGGCTTCCGCGACCGCATCGTCCACATGGAAGTGCGCACGCCGCGCGAGATCGAGGCCGAGGTCGGCCTCACCGAAGGCAATATCTTCCAGGGTGAATTGACCTTCGACCAGTTGTTGTTCAACCGCCCCGTGCCGGGCTACGCACAATACCGCTCGCCGGTCGATGGACTCTACATTTGCGGCTCCTCGACCCATCCCGGTGGCGGCGTCATGGGCGCGCCGGGCCGCAATGCCGCCGCCGAGATCCTGCGTGATCTCGCCAAGCCAAATCAGCATATGAGCCCGGCCCATGACGTCATCTGACAAATGGGATGTTGTCGTCATCGGCGGCGGCCATAATGGCCTCGTCGCCGCCGCCGTTCTGGCGAAGAGCGGCCGCAAGGTGCTGGTGCTGGAAGCCGCCGGCGAGGTCGGCGGCGCCGCGCGCACGGAGGAATTCGCGCCCGGATTTCGTGTTTCGTCGATCGCCCATCTGCTGAACCGGCTGCACCCCGATGTGGTGAAGGTATTGGAGCTGGAGAAGCACGGGCTGCAGGTCGCACGCGGCGACTTCGCGCCGTCGGTGGTGCTGGCGAAAAGCGGTCCGCCGCTTTTCCTGCATGGCGCCTATGGCGAGGTGCTGACCGGCACCAGTCCTGCCGAGCAGTCCGCCTGGAAGGAGTTGCGGGCACAGCTGCTGCGCTACGCCGGCATCCTGAAGCTGTTCTTGTCACGCCGGCCGCCCGATCTCGGCGCCATGTCGCTCGCCAACACGGCAGCGCTCGGCCAAACCGGACTGGCGCTGAAGAAGCTTGGCAAGGAGGACATGCGCGATTTCCTGCGCGTGCTGTTGATGAACGTTGCCGACCTGCTCGACGAGCAGCTTGCCGACGACCGGCTGAAGGGCCTGCTTGCCTTCGACGCTACGCTCGGCAGCCATCTTGGCCCGCGCTCGCCGACCTCGCTGCTCGGTCTCTATTACCGCCTGGCCGGCGAGACCGGCGGTTCCGCCGGCGCGCAGATGCTGCCGAAGGGCGGCATGGGCGCCGTCATAGCCGCCATTCGCGCATCGGCGCAACAGGCCGGCGTGACCATCCGCACCGCGACGCCGGTGGCAAAGATTATCGTCGAGAAGGGCCGCGCCGTCGGCGTGCTGCTCGACAGCGGCGAGGAAATCCGCGCGACAACGGTCGTGTCCGCCATCAACCCGGCGACGACCATGGTCGACCTTGTCGGCCCGCGTGAAGTCGACACCGGCTTCGTTCGCAAGGTCGGCAATATCCGCATGAAGGGCGATGCTGCGAAGCTCAATCTGGCGCTCGACCAGCCACCGCAATTCGTCGGCGTCGATGCCGCCGGCCACCGTGGCCGTCTCGTCATCGCGCCCTCGACCGATCATGTCGATCGCGCCTTCAACCCGTCGAAATATGGCGAGTTCTCACCCGAACCGGTGATGGAGATCACGCTGCCCTCGCTGTCGGACGCCTCGCTCGCGCCCGAGGGGGCCTGCGTGCTGTCCGCGGTGGTGCAATACGCCCCCTATGCCTTGAAAGAGGGCTGGAGCGTCGGCAAGCCGAAATTCCTCAAAGTCTTGATGGCTGAACTCGAGGCTTATGCGCCGGGAATCGGCGGCAGCGTGCTCCATGCCGACCTGCTGACGCCGGCCGACATCGAGGCGCGCTACCGGATGCCGGGTGGGCACTGGCACCACGGCGAACTGCAGGCCGACCAGATGCTGATGTCACGGCCGATCTCCGGCTGGTCCGGCTACGACACGCCGGTGGACGGGCTGTTCCTTGCAGGCGCCGGCTCGCATCCGGGCGGCGGGGTCTCCGGCGTGCCGGGCCTGAATGCCGCAAGGCGCATCATTACGGTGAGGGGGTAGCTGTCATGGTGCAACGAGCCAAGACCGTGCTCCACGGCGAAAGAACGCCGTGATGAACCATCAGCCCATTGGCCCATCCGATGCCCGCATCGCGGCACAATCCCATTTCCGCAGTTTGCGCCTCGACACGCCGTTCCAGGCGCGCATTGATGCGCTGGCGAAGACGAACGACTGGTACAATTGGGCCGGCTATCGCGCCCCACATTCCCTATGGGACGAGGATCTCGAATATTTCGCCATCCGCAGCCAGGCCGCTCTGTTCGACATCTCGCCGATGACGAAGTACCGCATCGAGGGACCGGATGCCGAGACCTTCCTCGACCGCCTGACATTGCGCGACGTGACTAGGCTGAAGCCCGGCCGCGTCAACTACACCGCCTGGTGCGACGATCAGGGCTTTGTCCTCGACGACGGCACGTTGTTTCGGCTATCGCCGACACGGTTCCGGCTGTGCTCGCAGGAGCGGCATCTGCCGTGGCTTCTGGACAGCGCCATTGGCTTCGACGTGGCGGTTGAAGAAGAGACCGAAACCGTCGCCGGCCTCGCCTTGCAAGGCCCGACCTCCTTTGCCGTGCTGCGCGATGCAGGTTTTGCAGGTATAGAAAAACTGAAAATATTCGACCTCGCCGAGTTTCCGCATGACGGCGTCACCATCACCATCTCGCGCACCGGCTTCACCGGCGATCTCGGCTACGAGTTGTTCGTGCAAACGGATAAGGCGCTCAGCCTCTGGGATCGGCTGATGACGGCCGGCGAGCTGCGCGGCATCCGCGCCATCGGCTACGCCGCATTGAACCGCGCCCGGCTCGAAGCCGGGCTGATCGTCGCCAATGCAGATTTCGTCACCGCCGAGCATGCCATCCGCGCCGATCGCCTGCGCATGCCGGACGAGATCGGCCTCGGCTTCATGGTCTCCTTGGAAAAGGGTCATTTCAACGGCCGCCGCGCAATACTTCACGCACGGGCGAAGAAGCGTCTTCGCCATGTCCTGGTCGGGTTGCAGATCGAGGGCAATATCCCGGCCGAGCACGCGATCGTCTACCACAGGAAAAGCCAGGAGGTCGGGCTGGTCAGCGCCGCCATGTGGTCGCCAATGGCCAAGCGCAACATCGCCATCGCCTCGCTGACGCGGCCGTTCGGCGAGACCATCGTCGACGACCTCTGGGTCGAGATCTACGCCATGCGCGAGCTGCAGTACCAGAAGCTGATGAAGCGGGCCAAAATCGTGGCGCGGCCGTTCGTCAGGCTCGACCGCCGCACCGCCAATCCGCCCGCGGATTTCTGAGCATGTCCGACGAAGCCGAACGTCATGAGGATGACGCCGAAGCCGCCGAACAGTGGCAGCTGGTCAACACGCCGCTCGGCGAAAAATGGTCGGGCCGCACCCGCTATGCCGCGGCCATGTTCTTCTACAAACGCGGCGAGATGAGCGCTGAAACGCTGGAGGTCTACCGCATTTGTGCGAGGCTGGACTCGACCGATCCGCTGCCGATCATCCGCGATCGCGGCATTGGCCAGGACTGGCTTAAACGCATAGGTTTTGAATAACTCGCCCTGGGGCGTGTTGAGATTCAGGTCAGGCCGAGTCGAAAATTGTGGGTTCCGAGAACCGGAGCGGAGCGTACTTTTGGGTGCCCTAGCCGATGGTCTTTTCCAGCATACTGAGCCAATTGCGATAGGCGATCTTCTCGATCAACGCGCGCCCGAAGCCGCGTGCTGCGAGCGCGTCGAGCAGCTTCGGCAGGCCGGCAACGTCGCCGATCACGGCAGGAATCATGGCGCCGTCGAAATCCGAGCCGAGGCCAACGCCGTCTTCGCCCAGCGCCTGCAGCAGCGAATCGACATGGCGCACCATGATGTCGAGGCTGGTGTCGGCGTTCATCCTGCCGTCCTCACGCAGGAACCCGGTGGCGAAGTTCAGCCCGACCATGCCGCCCGAGTCGCGGATTGCGCCGAGCTGCCATTCGGTGAGGTTGCGCGAATGGCCGCAAATCGCGTGCACGTTGGAGTGGGTCGCGACCAGCGGTGCATCGCTGATTTCGACGACGTCGCGAAAACCTTTTTCGTTGAGATGCGAAAGATCGATCATGATCTTCAGCTGGTTGCAGGCTTTCACCAGCGCCTTGCCGGCATCGGTCAGCCCTGGCCCTGTATCGGGCGACGACGGAAAACGGAACGGCACGCCGTGGCCGAAGGCATTGGGACGGCTCCAGACGATACCGAGCGAACGCAGGCCGGCTGCGTGGAGGACGTCAAGCAGGGTGAGCTCAGGATCGATCGCCTCGACCCCTTCGATATGGAACACCGCCGCGATCGAGCCTTGCGCCATCGCCTTCCTCACGTCGCCGGCGCTGCGGCAAACGGTGAGCGCCGAAGCCCGCTCCAGCCTGAACAGGATCGAGGCCATCGCCATGGTGGAGTTGAGCGCATCGGCGCGCGGAACCTCGGGCGGCAAGGGCTCGCTGTCACTCGGCGCCAGCGGCACCGAGCCGCGTTTGGATTTCTCGACAGGCGGCGGGAAGATCGCGAACATGCCGCCGGCAAATCCGCCTTTCTTCGCGCGCGGCAGGTCGATATGGCCACCCGGCGTCCCCTCGACGAACAGCTTTTCGACGTCCGCATCCTTCGACTGGTAGAGCCTGAGCAGCGTATCGTTGTGGCCGTCGAAGACGGGAACGAGATCGGATTCGGTCATGGAGGGCCATTCGGTTGAAGTGGTCGGGCCGCAGACGGCGAGCCGGTTTGTTGGCAATACTTAGGCAAGACGGGCGCTCTTCGCAAATCCCGCATGTTGCCGCTGTGTTTGTACGCCTCCAATGGCCGAAGAGGCCCGCGGTAAAGCCGCGCACCCTTTCTCCTGTCATTCATCGATGGCTGTCTCTTACCGCTTCAGCACGTCCGCCCATTCCGGATGGCGACGGAACTGGGCATTGGCGAACGGGCAAAGCGGGATGATCGTTTTGCCCGCCGCACGCGCATCCTCGACGGCACGGGTGACCAGGCGAAGCCCCGCGCCCTGGCCGCGAAATGCATCCGGCACTTCGGTATGGTCGATGATGATCTGGTGCTCGCCGATCTTGGTGAAAGTCATCTCCGCCTCGGCGCCGCCCGGCCCACGCAGGAGATAGCGGCCCTTCGAGCCGCGGTCCTCCAGTTCGATCTCCGGCAATAGGTCAGACATGGCTTGCGGTCCTTTCGTCCGGCGCCACGGCGAACAACCGCCGCGCCGCCTCGATCTCGCTCGGCCGCACCTCATGGCCGCCGTCATGCCACTCGACTGTGACATCGGCGCCATCGGCGCGCAAATAGGCTTCGAGCCGCACCGTCAAATTAGGCGGACAGATCGGGTCCCGCCTGCCGGCGGTGACCAGGATGTGACTGCCGCCAAGGCTGCCCTTGACCTCCGGCTCGAACGGGATCAGCGGATGCATCAGCACCGTTGCGTCGAACAGCGACGGCTCGGCAAACAGCACCGAGGCCAGGATGTTGGCGCCGTTGGAGTAACCGAGGCCGAGCACCGAAGATGGCTTTGCCGCCTCGACATGTGCCTTGACGAAGCCGGCCATCTTCTCTGTCGCTCGCGTGAGGTCGCCCATGTCGTAGACGCCCTCGCCGGCGCGGCGAAAGAAGCGTGCAGCGTCTTGTTCCGAAACATCGCCGCGCGGAGCGACGATCGTCGCTTGCGGCACAAGATCGCGTCCAAGCGACAGAAGCTGGGCCTCGTCGCCGCCGGTGCCATGGAAGACGAAGAGCAGCGGTCCATCAGGCGAACCGGGCAGCACCTTGTGAATATACGAATCCTTACTCACGACGTTGCCCTCAGTCTTCCAGTTTCTGCAGATGCTGCTCGAGATAGGGCCGCAAATGCTGGTGTTGTGACGGCAGCTTCAGCGCCTCACCAAGATGGGCGGTGTCCTCGTCGCGGTCGAAGCCGGGCTCGTTGGTAGCGACTTCGAACAGCACGCCGCCCGGTGTGCGGAAGTAGATCGCCCAGAAATAGTCGCGGTCGATTACCGGCGTCACCTGATAACCGGTATCGAGCAGCGCCTTGCGCACTTCGAGCTGCTTGGCGCGGTTCTCGACGGCGAAGGCGACATGGTGGACCGAGCCGGCGCCGAGATTGGCGAAGCCGGCCCCTGGCAGCGATTCGATATCGACGACATCGGCGCCGTTGCCGTTCTTCACCGTTAGCCGCCTGACATTGCCGGACTTGTCGACCTCCTCATAACCCATGAATTTCAGCAGCTCTTCGGTGGCGCCACTATCTTTCAGCCTGAGCGACACTGAGTGAAAGCCGCGGATCGCCTCGTCAGTGGGAATGCCACCCTTGGCCCAGGGCGCTCGGCTGTCCGCTCTGTCCTCGACCAGCGCAAAACCGTCGCCGTCGGGACCGGCGAAGGCAAGACGCTTCTCGCCGAACGTCTCCTCGCGAGAAAGCCCTGTGACACCTTGCTCGGCAAACCGTTTCTCCCAATAGCCGAGCGTGCCCTCGGGCACCGAGTAAGTGGTTGTGCCGACTTCGCCGACTCCATGGCGGCCCTTGCCGATGTTGGGGAAGGGGAAATAGGTCATCACCGAGCCGGGCATGCCGACCTCGTCGCCGTAATAGAGGTGGTAGACGTCGGGCGCGTCGAAATTGACGGTTTTCTTGACCCGCCGCAGGCCGAGCGTCCCGGTGAAGAATTCATTGTTCTGGCGCGCGTCGCTGGCCATCGAGGTGACATGATGCAGGCCCTCGACCTGGTCGAGCATGTTTCTGCTCCTTCCCTTGTACTGGTGCGGCCCTTGCCGCTGTCCACGCAAATATGAGGATCCGGCTCCTGGCTGCAAAGATGGCAAACACAGAATGGACTGTGCTGTTAAAGTGAACGATCAAACAGGTTTTGTTCACCATTCGGCAAACTGGACCGGCTTGCATATTCGCCGAAATTGCGCTCCATGAGCGACGTAGCCGGCATGAGGATATAGCGGTTGATTGGAAAACGCCCCAACATTCTCCTGATCACCTGCGACCAGTGGCGCGGCGACTGCCTATCGGCTGCTGGCCACAAGGTGGTAAGAACGCCGAATGCCGACGCGTTGGCTGCAGAGGGCATTCTTTTCAAGAAGCACTATGGCGGCGCCGCGCCTTGCTCGCCGGCTCGCGCCTGCCTCTACACCGGCCTCTACCAGATGAACAATCGTGTCTGCCGCAATGGCACACCGCTCGACGCCCGCCACGGCAACATAGCGCTCCGGGCGCGTGCCCTCGGCTATGAACCGACGCTGTTCGGCTATACTGATATGGCACGCGATCCGCGTACGCTGGCGCCTGGCGACCCGCAGCTGAAGAGCTATGAAGGCGTGCTGCCCGGCTTCACCGTACGTCAGCTTCTGCCCGAGCACCAGAAGCCTTGGCTGTCATGGCTCAAGGCGCGCGGCGTCGATGCCGGCGCCGGCTCCCCCGACATCCACCGCCCGACGGGCGAAATCCGGGAAAACGACGGCGGGGTCAGCAACGCCCCGCCAATCTATTCGAAAGACGAGACGCCGTCGGCCTTCCTGGCCGGCGAATTTATCCGCTGGCTCGGCGAACAGGAGCGCGATGCGCCGTGGTTCGCGCACCTTTCCTTCATCAGTCCTCACCCACCCTTCATCGTGCCGGCGCCTTACAACGCCATGTACGATCTGGCCATCGGTCCAGCTTTTGACCGCGCCGAAAGCTGGCAGGCCGAAGCAGCAAGCCACCCTTATCTCGCCTATGAACTTGACCGGCAGGAACGGTCGAAATTCCGGCCCGGCTCGGAGGGCAAGGTGCGCGACTGGGGCGACGATAATTTTCGCCGCATCCGGGCGCTTTATTACGGCATGATCTCGGAGAGCGATGCGCAGCTTGGCCGGGTCTGGCAAGCAGTCAAGGCGGCCGATGCATGGGACGACACCGTCATCGTGCTGACCTCCGACCACGCCGAGATGATGGGCGACCATTTCATGCTGGGCAAGGGCGGCTTCTTCGACGGCAGCTTCCATATTCCGCTGATCATTCGCGATCCGCGCCGCCGCAAGGCTGTCGGCAGCAGCGTCGACCGCTTCACCGAGGCGGTGGATTTGGCGCCGACCTTGCTCGAGCTCACTGGCGGCGAAGTGCTGCCGCATCTCGACGGCCGCTCGCTGGCGCCTTTCCTGGACGCGACGGAGCCGGACGCCTGGCGCGACGCGGCCCATTGGGAGTTCGATTTCCGCTCGATCGCGGATGGTGATGCCGAACGGTATTTTGGCATCGGTCAACGCCAGTGCAATCTCGCCGTCATCCGTACGGAAAAGTACAAATATGTGCATTTCGGCGGTGGCCTGCCGCCCTTGCTCTTCGACCTCGAGAAAGACGCCGGCGAGGTGACCAGCGTCGCGGACGACCCAGCCTATCTGCCGGCGCGGCTGGAACTTGCCGAAAAGCTCCTTGCCTGGCGGGCCGAGCATCTCGACCAGTCGCTGGCGCTCGCCGAATTGACGCATGACGGCGTTACCGGCCATGTCGCGGGCCTGCCTTTTGCGTCGACATGAGAAAGCCCGCGCCGTTGCCGGCGCGGGCTTACCTGTCGACTGAGATGCAGCTTACCGCATGATCATGCGCTGTTTGTCGCGGTTTTGCGCATAGCTGCCCTTGTCATAGGCGGCCTGCGCCTCGAGCTGCTCCTTGGTGAAGTTCGTGTAGAGATAGCGCTTGCCGTTCTTGTCGGTCATGAATTTCAGGTTGTCCATACCGACTGCCACCTCCTTCTCGCCGACGCCGAGGAAGCCGCCGACGTCGATGATGACTGCGTCGACCTTCTTGTCGCCGCTCAGCACGACGTCGCCGATCTCGCCGACATTGGCATCATTGGCGCCGTAAACGGTTGTTCCAACCAGATCCTCGGCCCGGATTTCGCCTATCGGCATTTCAGTCAGCGTCGACTTGTCGATCGAGCCGGTCTTGGTCTGGTCGGCCGCGGAATTAGCCGTGGGCGCCGGCGCCGGGGCATTTTGAGCCGTTTTACTGGCTTGGTCAGTGTTGCTGGTCGTCGCGGTGTTGCTGGCCGTCACGGTAGGCGTGACGGTGGCAGGCGCAGTAGCCGCGGCATCGTTCGACGCAGTGGTTGCCGGGGCCGGATCATAGGCCTTGCGGTTGAAGTCCGGCTGTGCCTGCAGCTCTTCCTTGGTCGTTTGCGCGACCAGCCAGCGATCGCCGTTCCTCTCGGCCCACTGCGCCTTGTCGAAATCATAGGCGACGTTCTTTTCGCCGATGCCGAGGAAGCCGCCGACACCGATGATCAGCGATTGCGCCTTGGCTTCCTTGTTGATGACGATGTCGTTCACGTCACCGATGTTTTGGGCGTCGTCGCCGGTGCCGTTATAGACGGTCTCGCCGATGATATTGGTGGCGAGATTGCCCTCGGCGCGCTTCACTGGCTCAGCCGGCGCGGCAGGCGCCGGGGTTGTATTTTGCGCGCTGGTGGAAGGGGCGGCAGGCGCCGCATTATCCGCCGAAGCTGGTGGCGGAGGCGGATCGTAAGGCCTCCGGTCGAAATCCGGCTGAGCCGTCAACTCATCCTTCGTCGTTTGCGCTATCAGCCAACGGTCGCCATTTCTTTCGGCCCATTGCATCTTTTTGTAGTCGAAAGCGACGTTCTTGGTTCCTATGCCAAGAAAACCGCCGACGCCGATGACGACGGATTTTACCTCGCCGCGCTCGTCGAAGACGACGTCGCTGATGTTGCCGATATTCTGGGCATCGTCGCCGGTGCCATTATAGACGGATTCGCCGATGATGTTGGTGGCAAGGCTGCCCTCGGCACGTATCGCCGGAGCGGTATCCTGGGCGGCGGGTGGTTGCGCCGGCGCCGGGGTCGTCGCCGATTGCGCAAATGCACCCGTCGCAATCAATGTTGCGACTGCTGTCGTGGTTAAAAGGGTGCGGATCATCTTAGTGTCTCCTCGTCGGTGATTTCGTGCACGCCCTGCCCGCCTGGCGTCACTGCGGGCGCAGCGTCTTCTGCATGTTCACAACGTTGTGACCACACTGTTGTTCCGAAAAAAGCCGCGGTGCACCCTGTGCGATGTCAATGGTTCTCGGATTCGCCGCGCTGGTCGAACGGAACATTTTCTCGGCCGCCCCGTTCCACTCCCGGCTGGGGCCCCGCCCCGGCCCGATAGGTGCTGGAAAATGGAACGGCCATGCGGTTTGCAGCGGTGCTGAACAAGGACGGGGGCACCCTGCGCACCATCGATCTTGAGGCCTTCGCCAGCCGGATGCGCGGCACGCTTGAGACTGCCGGCCACTCGATCGATATCGAAATCGTCGCCGGCAAGGATATCGTCGCCACGCTGGACGGCGTAGCTTCCAGGCGCGGCATCGACGTCGTGCTGGCGGGCGGCGGCGACGGCACCATTTCGGCCGCGGCAGCCCGTTTGATGAACGGGGAGAAGGCGCTGGCAATTCTGCCGGCTGGCACAATGAACCTTTTTGCGCGCGGCCTCGGTATTCCGCAGACCCTCGATGCGGCACTGAAATCGTTTGCGGACGGCGAGGTGATGGCGATTGACATTGCAACAGCCAACGGCCGGCCTTTCGTGCATCAATTCTCGATCGGCATGCACGCCAGGATGGTGCAACTGCGCCAGAAGATGGAATTCGGCTCGCGGCTGGGGAAGATGCGTGCCTCGGTGCGAGCCGCTTGGGCAACGATCAACAATCCACCGGCGATGAACGTAACGCTGACGGTCGGTGAGGCCGAGATTAGAACCCGGATCACCGGTATCGGCATCACCAACAATCTGTTCGGCGAGGGCCACCTGCCCTATGCCGACGATCCGGCAGGCGGCGTGCTGGGCATCTATGTCACCGTGGCACGGCGGCGCGGCGAATTGATCAGGTTCCTCTTTGACGTCGCCCGTGGGAAATGGCGCGGCAACGAGCATGTCGAAATCCATCAGGCAAACCGCGCCGTTTTGAAAATCCATTCGACGAACAGGAAAGTTCAGGCCGTCATGGACGGCGAACTGGTAAAGCTCGATCGCGAGACGACCGTCGAAATCCATCCGCGCGCGTTGAATGTTCTCGTCCCGGCGCGCGCCGCCGAGGCAAAGGTTGCCTGACGTGAGGTAGCGTGATGTGGGGTTGCGTGATGCGGGTTGGCACGAGAGATGGAGAGAGTCTAGCCGCTGGGTGTGTTGCCCTGCTCGGTCTTAGGCGTCTCGATCATCCAGCCGTAGATTTCGGCGACGCCCCAGGCGATAAAAGCCAGCAACAGCGCGGCGATCAGGATACGAAGGACATGCTGACCCCGCCGCCCTTGACGGGCTTTGTTTTCAGGAACGATTTTTGGCATGGTCTGGCTCCATATTTGGCGCCGGCAGGCGTAGCTAGCAGGGCATTGGCTGGTAACGGCTCCCCGCTGCGAAAGTTCCGGCTCGACAAGGCGGCAAACGGGCCGGTTGGCCTGATCAATCAGCGGGGCCGGCCACTGGGGGCGTAGTGGACGACAATAGCCAGACAAAGCCGGGCCTGCCGGTCGATATTCGCCGTGTGGTGGGCGCCGCGGACCGCCTTGCCGTGCTGCACGGCCTCGACGCGCTGGATACGGCTGCCGACCCTGATTTCGACCGTATCAGCGGTCTTGCCGCTTCGGCGATGCAAATGCCTGTCGCACTGATCACGCTGATCGATGCCGAGCGGCAGTGGTTCAAGTCCTGTATCGGCCTCAACGAGACCGAAACCGCAACCGAGACATCGTTCTGCGCCTATACCATCGCAGCCGGCGACGTGCCGATGGTGGTGGCCGACGCGGCGACGGATCCGCGGTTCAAAGCCAATCCGCTAGTCACCGGCGAACATCATATCCGCTTTTACGCCGGCGTGCCGATCGTAGTCGACGGCGCACTGATCGGCACGCTCTGCGTGCTCGACCGGAAGCCGCACGCACGTCCCTCTTCTGTCCAGCTCGACCAACTGTCGGCGCTAGCTGGCCTCGCCGCGAGCCTGTTCACGCTGAAGGATGCAACCCGCAGCGCAGCGATTGCCGAGGCCGCACTGGCTCGAGAGGAAAAGCGGCGCGCTATTGCGCTCGATGCAGCTTCGCTCGCCAGTTGGGCATGGGATATCCGCAGCGACATGATCGACTGCGATGTCCTGCTGTCCGAATTGTTCAACTTGCCCAAGTCGAACAGGCTGAGGGCGCGCGACATCCTGACCGGCATCGACCCGCGCGACGTTCATCAGACCGAAACACGCTTTCGCGACGCGCTGACCGGCAGCGACGATTATTTTGGCGAATACCGGGTCAAAGGCCTCGATCCGCCGCGATGGATCGCAACGCGCGGCCGCGTCATAGAGCGCGACGGCGAGGGCAAGCCGACGCTGATCTTCGGCGTCAACTACGACATCACCGAACGCAAGCTTGGCGACGAACGTCAACGGCTGTTGCTGCGCGAGCTCAATCACCGCGTCAAGAACACTTTGGCAACCGTACAGGCGCTGGCGACGCAGACCGTTCGCCATGCCCGTCAGCCAAGCGAATTCCTTGAAGCTTTCAGCGCCAGGCTGCAGGCGCTGGGCGTTGCGCACAGCCTGCTGTCGGACCGCGAGTGGCGCGGCATCGGCATCCGGGAGCTGGTGGAGATCGAAGTAAAGCCGTTTCAAACCGCTGGACAATCGCGCATGGCGATCTCCGGCACCGATGTCCTGCTCTCACCCGACCAGGCAGTCGGACTCGGCCTGATCCTGCATGAACTGGCAAGTAACGCACTACAACATGGGGCGCTCTCGGTTTCTTCCGGAAAGGTCGATCTCGATTGGAAGGTGCAAGGCAGGAAGGGTGCACGACGTCTGTTGCTGGCTTGGCGTGAAAGCGGCGGCCCGCGGGTTGCGCCGCCCGAACGCCATGGCTTCGGCTCGATCCTGATTCGCCGCAGCCTGGCCAAGGTCATTTCCAGCGAGGTGACCCATGAATTCCGGCCCGACGGCGTAATCGCCGAAATATCGATGCCGCTCGACGATTTTTGACGCGAGGATTTTACGACCGGGCGCCAGAATCGTTTGCGCCGAACTATCCGCTTCCGAACTACTTCCCTTTGCCGGTATCCGGATCGTCGGAGTCGGGCTTCACGTTCTCGCGGTAGATGGCGTAGGCTGCGAGTGCTATCGCCGGGCCGAGAATGGCGCCCAATCCGCCCTTCGCCACGCCACCTTTGCCCTTGAGCAGCGCCGGCAGCACGGCGAGTGCAGCGGCGATGCCGACCGCCTTCATGTCAGCGTTGCGTCGCTTCGCCCGGCGTCTGGCGCGCGAGCCGGCCGACATCCGGTAGACGAGCAGGATGAGACCGGCGATTGCCAGAAAGCCGATCCCGAAGCTCAGCGACGCTGCCACCGGCCCATAGCGGGCCGCCGTCCAGATATAGGCCGCCCCGACCAGGAAGCCGAGGCCGCACAGCGCCGCGAGTGCTGCGACCGAATAGACCATCGCAGCGACGCGCGCGCGTTGTATCGCCGCAATGGTTTCGCCCGAGGCGAGGCCCGAGATCAGCGATGCAAGCATTCCCATGCGTGCAGAACTAGCGGCGCGCGAGGAGCGCGAAGAGGAACCCGACGCCTGCGGCGATCGCCAGCGAAGTCACAGGCTTTTCGCGCATATGGGCTATCAGCTGCGCCTCGATGTCCTTGGCGTTGCTGCGCAGGCTGTCGAAGGCTGCTTCGCCCTGGGTTCGCAACTGCTCGACGCCCTCGGCGGCGGCGCGGCGCGCAGCCCCGTAGCCATGTTCGCCAGTTTTGGCCAACAGCTTGGTAAGTTGGTCGATGTCGGCCTTCAGTTGTGCGATGTCGGCCTCAATATCGGAATTCGTGCGGGCTTCGTTCGCGGCCTTTCCTGCGGCAGTCGCCATTGCTTCACTCTCCTTGCTTTTGCTCGGTCGAAAACGCCCAACAGACCCCAAGGTTCCGGCACGAACCTCTTCTAACCCTATCTCCGGCAGCGCTCGTTGCAAATGCCTTGCAAGGGCCGAGGCCGACGCATCCGCCGGCATGTCTTTTTTAAATGACAGCATGCCAAATAGCGATCATGACTTCCCCGGTTTCAAGATAGAGACGCATTTAAGGAGATATTGCTGCGTGGGCCCATCGCTTGACGGTTTGCGGATTCTTATCCTGGAAGATGAGTTCCTGATTGCCATGGATATCGAGCAGCTTTGTCGCGACTACGGCGCGCTCGATGTGGTCATCGCCCGTGATCTGACTGAGATCGAACAGCAAGACGTTGCCGCGCAGTTCGACGTGGCCATCGTCGACCTCATGCTGAGCGGCGTTTCGACGCTTCAATTTGCTTCACGGCTGCGTGAAGCTGGCATCCCGTTCGTCTTCGCCTCGGGCCAGTCGGATATGGACGAGATCAAGAAATCCTTTCCCGGCGTCAGACTGGTCACCAAGCCCTATTCGGGAGACGATCTCGTCGAGGCAGTGGCAGCGGCCTGCAGGCGCTGAGGCGCGGAGCGGCTCGAACACGCCCACGCTTCACGCTGCCGTCGACCCCGTTACCTGAGCCGAAATTGCGTCCGGGCCATACTCGTCTTCACCGGAGATCTTCAAGATTTCCTGCAGCCGCGTGCGGGCGCGGCTGACGCGGCTCTTGATCGTTCCGACGGCGCAGCCGCAGATCTCGGCCGCTTCCTCGTAGGAAAAGCCCGATGCGCCGATGAGGATAATGGCTTCGCGCTGGTCTTCGGGCAGCAACTCGAGCGCGCCGCGAAAGTCTTCGAGGTCAAGCTGGCCGTGCTGGGCCGGATGAACGGCAAGTCTGGCCGTCATGACGCCATCGCTGTCCTGCACCTCGCGGCCGCGCTTGCGCATCTGCGAATAGAATTCGTTGCGCAAGATCGTGAACAGCCATGCCTTCAGATTGGTGCCGGGCTGGAAGCTTTCATGCTTGTCCCAGGCCTTGACTAATGTTTCCTGCACCAGGTCGTCGGCCTTGTCGGCATTTTGCGTCAGCGACACGGCAAAAGCCCGCAGGCTCGGGATCGAGCCGAGCAAGTCGGTCTTGAAGCCCTGGGAGACGGCCGCCATGCCTCAGTCCTTCTTCTGTACAGGTTCGGCCTTTTCCAACTGGCTGAGCAGTTGTGCGAAGCGATCCGGCACATTGTCGGAGACCAGCTCGTCGTAATATTGTTTGAGTTTGCGGCCGATTTCCGAGTTCGGCCCAAGCGGGTCGCGGGAAGCAGCCCGGCGCCCGTTGCCAACGCCAGCCGTGGTAGCTTTCGTCATGTTCTTCATTTCGCCCTTTGTCCCAGCCTTAAGCCGCCCTTCAACACATAACGCAAGGCAAGCGGCAGCCTCGTCTGGTTGCCCAACCCCGCCCTAAACGCCAGCCCGCATACTTAGTTCCGCATGACCGGAACTTTTTCGCACAACCCGCGTTTTTAACTTTGGGCTTGCGAACCGTTTTTAGCTGTAACATGTAATCACGTCATATGAGGGAGACGTCCGATATGAGCCTATCAGCAACCATCGCTCCGCACCTGCCGTTCCTGCGCCGCTTCTCGCGCGCGGTATCCGGATCGCAGGAGAGCGGCGACGCGTTGGTCGCCGCAATGCTCGAGGCCATCATTGCCGATGTCGATATCTTTCCGGACGCATCGAACGACCGCATCGCACTCTACAAGGTCTTTGCCAAGCTCTTCACCTCGGTGGCCATTCGCGTTCCGCAGGAGCATGCCCAATCGGCATGGGAGCAGCGCGCCGCGGCCAATCTGAATGCAATCGCGCCTCGTCCCCGCCAGGCCTTTCTGCTGGTCGCCGTCGAAGGCTTCAGCGAAGACGAGGCGGCGGAGATTCTCGACGTCGACGAACAGGAATTCTCAGAACTTCTCGCTCAGGCGAGCAACGAGATCTCCCGTCAGGTGGCAACCGACGTGCTGATCATCGAGGATGAGCCGCTGATCGCCATGGATATCGAGGAAATGGTCGAAAGCCTCGGCCACCGCGTCGTCGGAACAGCGCGCACCCACGCGGAGGCGGTGGCGATGTTCGGCAAGGCGCGGCCAAAGATGGTGCTTGCCGATATTCAGCTCGCCGACGGCAGTTCGGGCATCGCGGCCGTCAATGAAATCCTGTCGTCCACCTCGGTGCCGGTGATCTTCATCACCGCCTTTCCCGAGCGGTTGCTCACCGGCGAGCGGCCGGAACCGGCTTTCCTCGTCACCAAGCCATTCAACCCGGATATGGTCAAGGCTCTTATCAGCCAGGCCCTGTTCTTTGACCGGCACGCGAAGGCCGCGGCATAAAACAGCTGGCGACCGAGTTGCGGCCGCCAGGGTGTGGGATAGCCACTCCCCTTGGACCGGATGGGGGCGTGACGCCGACTTAACACACGACAGCCAACTGCTGCCGAACCTGACGAGAACCTTTTCGCACACACCGCAGCAATTCGGGCCGTAACGATTTTCAGCATCGTCTTTTTCGGGAAATGGTGGAACAAACGGAGGCGAATCACGTTTTCACCGCAGCATTGGAAGGAGATGGATCATGCTTTACTGGGCGCTCGTATTTCTCGTCGTGGCGATCATCGCCGGTGCGCTTGGTTTCGGCGGCATCGCTGGCACTTCGGCCGGCATAGCGCAGATATTGTTCTTCATCTTTCTCGCCTTCCTGATCATATCGCTTATTGCCGGCCTGATCAGACGGGCGTGAATGCCAAGCGGCCATTCAAGCGAACACTGGAAGCCGCACCCCTCAAACGGTTTCCAGCCACCGCCGGGCAGTGTCCTCCAACGGGATGCCGCTCGGCGGACCGCTTTTTAGGGCTCGATCCGAAGCTCCTCCTTTTGGAACCCATTTTTCCGTGAGCCGTTCAGCCCGACGTGGGTTGAGCAAATTACCGATGCGTTCCAGAGTCGGAAAAATGAAAGACCGCGGCCAGAGGGATGAGATCATCGCTCTGCATCCCGCCGAAAGCGGAATGCAGCTTGGCCGAGCCCTTCTCCACGCCTTGCACAATGCCGGGATTTCCGTTCTATACCAGGATCGCGAGATGAAGACGGTGTGGGCGCGCAACATGCGCGCACCATGGACCTCTGATGCCTCCGACAACAACGGCATCTTGCCGCCGGCGCAGGCAGAGCGTATCGGCGCCGCCAAGCACGACGTCATCGTCTCCGGCAATCCTCAACATCTCGAACTCAGCGTGCCGGCCGATGATGGCGCCCGCTGGTTTCAGGTATGGATCGACGCCGACCGCAGCGAGACCGGCGCGGTGCAGGGCGTCGTGACCACCATGGTCGAAACAACCGAGCAGAAACGCCGGGAGCAGACGCTGAAGGCGCTGCTGCGCGAGGTCAGTCACCGCTCCAAGAACCTTTTGGCCATCATCCAGAGCATCGCCACCCAGACGGGGCGTTATTCCGGCAGCATTGACGATTTCCTGACGCGTTTCCGGGGCCGATTGCAGTCGCTGGCCTCCTCGCAGGACCTAGTTACGTCATCCAACTGGCGGGGAGCGGCGCTGCGCGAGCTGGTTTCCGGTCAGGTCGGAAGGTACGGCGCGGACCCCATGCACAGCCTGCGTTTCCGCGGCGCAAATCCATATCTCAATCCCAATGCTGCCTTGCACATCGGCTTGGCCATGCATGAGCTCGCCGTCAATTCGGTCAGCTATGGCGCGCTGTCGCGCAGCGATGGTTTCGTCGAGGTGACGGCCGATCTGACGGCCGCTTCCGCTGGCGAGCCTGCGCTGTCGCTGACATGGGCCGAAGTGATCGGAGCCAACGACAATCAACGCAGCGAGAAGCGTTTTGGCAGCGTCGCACTTGAACGCGTCGTGCCCACTTCGTTGAATGGAACGGCGACACTTGAGATCACCGGGAACCGCCTCGAATACCGTCTTGTCGTTCCTCACGGCAATTTCGAGACGGATTGAACGAACGGCGGCCGCAGGAAGAAGGCTGGCTGCATCACCCCGCCTTAACCGACTGTTCACCATAAAGTCCGATCCTGTCCGAACGTGCCGATTCAGCGGACATTGATTGAGTTTGGCACAATATGAAAGGAATGGGCCTTGACGGCTGCCGACTTGAACAGACTGGAACAGGCCGCTCGCGTCTCGATGAGCGGTTTTCAGGATCCCGACGTGTCCGCAGCGCCCGCGCCTCGTGCTTTGCCCCTTCGCTTCGCCGCCTTTGCGCTTATGGCCGCGATCGTCCTGACCGCCGCGTCCCAGTTGATCTGATCGAGCTCGCCTCTGCTTGATTCCTTTGAAACCGCGGCCGAGTGCACGGCGGCGCGCCCCCGTTCGCGGTCATCGACCGGCAGGGCCAAGCCCAACATGTCGGCGCCAAATGTCTTGCCGTCGATCCTGCGCTCGAGGACGGCTATGACAGGATTGTCTGGAATGTGCATCCCGACGCCACGCTCGATGCGTCCTTGGAGATTTCCGAGTTCGTGGTAGCATCGAACGGCGCACGTCCGAAAAGACTATCTTAATCAACAATGAAATCGTGCGCGCAGAGGCCGCACTTTCATGCTAGATGGCGGCTGGAGCTTGTTAAAGTGAGGACAAAGTGAGGATGACTCCATGCGGAAGATGATTATTGCCATGGTTGCCGTGGTTGCGGTCAGCGGCTGCACCACCACGGAAGAGAACGTGGGTATCGGCACTGTGGGCGGCGCGCTTATTGGTGGCGCTGTCGGCGGCGGCAAGGGCGCTTTGATCGGCGCTGGCGCTGGTGCGATTGGCGGTCTGCTGGTTCGCCGCCTGCAAAATGGCTACTGCCAATACAGAGATCGTCACGGCCGGATCTACACAGCTCGCTGCAACTAGTTTCGAGTTCCAGGCGAACAGCAAACGCGGAGGCAGACCACCTGTCTCCGCGTTTGCACTTCCAAAGCGCTGTCGCGATGCGGCTCACGAGACGGCGTTTCAAGCCGGCAGCGGAACCTTGATTTCCACGTTCAAGCCGTTTTCGTGAAAATCGCGCCTGATTGTGCCACGCAACTCGCGTGTGACGTTGAGATCGATCAGTCTGGTGCCGAAACCGCTCTTCGCCGGTGTCTCGAGCTTCCTCTGCCCGGCCTCGCGCCAGTTGAGAGCCAATGTCCGGGCTCCGCCGCGGCCTTCGAGCGACCAGTCGACCTTGAGCGCACCGACTGAATTGCCGGTTTCGCCATGCTTCAGCGCATTCGTCGCCAGTTCGTGAAAGACGAGGCCGAGTGCCTGCGTCGTCTTTTCGTCGAGAAGAACCTCCGGTCCCGACAACAGCCCTTCAGGAAGCTCGCTTCCGAACACCTGGCCAAGCTCGATGCGCAGCAGGTCGCCGAGATCGGCTTTCTGCCAGCGTGAGCGCGTCAGCATGTCCTGGGAAGCCGCCATCGCCTGCAGCCGAGCCGAAAATGATGCCGAGAACTCTTGGACGTCGGCGGTGTGCGATGCTGTCTGGCGCGCGATTGCCAGCACCCGCGTGATCGAGTTCTTGATGCGATGCTTCATCTCCTGCAGCATCAGGTCTTTTTCCAGCAGGCTCTTTTCGGTCGTTTCGTGAAGCAGCGAGACCGCCTCATAGGCCCGCTCCTGATAGCGGGCCACCAGCGCGATGGCGCCCGCAAGCAGTAGCCCGAACAATCCGAGCATCACCGGAATGGCACGCGAGGAAGGTTGCGAGAAAGCACTTGTCGGCCTGAACAGGACGACCCACGGCCGACCGGCAACGGTGATCTTGCGGGTGATCAGCAGCCTGTCGCCAAGGGCTGAAACAGGCGGCGTTTCCGACTGGAACAGCAGGTTGTCACTGTTCACAGCGCCGTCATAGATTTCGGTGTTGACCGGCAACAGAGGTGCCCGGCTGAGCGCAGCCTGGAACAGGTCCCGGGAGCGGAAGGCCGCATAGAGGAAGCCGGCAGTCGAAGATCTCGATGCGTTGACGGCGTCCGGCGCGGTTTCGACATTGAGCCGGACGAAGACGAGGAACCCGGTGAAGGTCTGCGCGGCACCCGTATCCTTGCCGAGCTGCACGAGCCCGCTGGCGTGCAGCTGGTCGTCGACCATCGCCTTTTCGATCGCCTCGCGCCGCACCGGCCCGGCGAACATATCATAACCGATGCTGGATTTATTGGACGGGTCCAGCGGCTCGAACAGCACGATGGGCGTACGCCACGGCAAGTTCGTGTCGGGATAGATCGGATGGCTTGCGCCGTGATCGTGCAGGATATCGCGCTCGACCGCCGCCTCGTTTTCAGTTTTCGCCAGGCGGAGGAAGCCGATGCCGCGCAGGCCGGCGAAATTATTGTCGATGTCGAGCGCGTTGAAGAAAGCCTTGAACTCGCCTTGCGAGATACCGCCATTGCGCGCATCGAACAATGCCCGGGTTGAGCGCAGCAGCGACAGGTCCAGGTCGATGCGGCTTTCGATCCGGTTAAGCGCGTCGTCCGCCGTCGCCTCGAATTTTATACGGGCGGCTTCCTGGGTGGCAAAATAGGCAAAACCCGCCATCGTCAGGCTGATCAGCGCGACGGCGATGAAAGCTACGGTCGGAAAGAGTTTCTTCAATTGCCGATACGTCCCGTGGACGGTTCGGCATCTTTATGGGCAACTCCCGACGCCAACACAATGGGGAGGCCAAAGCATGGTGACTGCTGGCACATTTTGGCGACTTGTGATTAGCCGGCTAATTCTCGTTCAGGCCGCGATCTTCAGGGCGCCCGGCCCTGGGATGGCGCCGGGCGGGCACTTGCCGAGGATGATCATGCCGAGCACCTCGTCCTGGGTGACATCGGTCGTGCGCGCCGTGCCGACAACCCGACCGTTCTTCATGACGCAGACGCGGTCGGCAAGCTCGAACACGTCATGGATGTCATGGCTGATCAGGAAGATGCCGATGCCGTCGGCCTTGAGCTGCCTGACCAGTTCGCCGACCTGTGCCGTCTCCTGCGGCCCGAGTGCCGCTGTCGGCTCGTCCATGATCAGGATGCGGGCGTTGAACAGGATGGCGCGGGCGATCGCAACCGACTGCCGCTGGCCGCCCGAAAGCTTTACCACCGGCTCCTTGAAGCGTTGGAAGCGCGGATTGAGCCTGCCCATCACCTTGCGCGCCTCAGCCTCCATGGCGACGTCGTCGAGCGTACCCCAGCCGGTCATCAGCTCACGGCCGAGAAACAGGTTGGCAGCCGCGTCGACATTATCGGCCAGCGCCAGCGTCTGGTAGATCGTCTCGATACCGTACTTCTTGGCGTCGCGGGGATTGGAGATCGAAGCCTCCTCGCCGTTGACGAAAATCTGGCCCGCATCGCGCTTGTAGGCGCCGGACAGGATTTTTATCAACGTCGATTTGCCGGCACCGTTATGGCCGAGCAAAGCCATCACCTCGCCCGGAAAAAGATCGACCGAGGCATCGTCGACGGCGCGAATGCCGCCGAAGGCGATCGAGATGTTGCGCATGTCGATCAGCGGCGTGCCCGTGGGAGCGGTCCTGTCTGCCATGCTCGTTCTCCTCACTAGACCCGTTTGCGATAGACGGTATCGAGCCACACCGCGACCACCAGCACGGCGCCGACAACGATGCTCTGCAGCGGCGAATCGATGCCGAGCAGCACCATGCCGGATTGCAGCGACTGCATCAAAAGCGCGCCGAGCATGGCGCCGAGCACCGTGCCGGAGCCGCCGGCGAGCGACGTGCCGCCGATCACGGCCGCCGCGATGACCAGCAGCTCGTCCAGGGTCCCCAGCGCATTAGTCGACGCGTTGAGGCGCGCCGATGCGATCGCCGCACTGATCGCGGCCAGCACGCCCATGATCATGAACACCTTCATGGTGACCCAGCGTGTGTTGATGCCGGCGAGTTCGGCCGCTTCCGGATTGCCGCCTATGGCAAAGACATAGCGGCCGAAACGGGTGCGTCTGGTGATGAAGGTCATGACGATGCCCGCGGCCACGGCCATCAGCACAGGTATGGCGATGCCGTGGGCGATGAACAACCCGCCCTCGGGAACGGTGATGCCGTTCTGCTGGGCATGTTGGCGTACGATGCCGACCGGCCAAGGATAGGAATTGGCGATCCACACGGCGCCGAGGATGGCGGCGCAGGCTATCACGCCGAGCAAGCTTTCCGCCCAGACAGGGCGCAGCGGAAAGTTGAAGCGCTTGCGCTGCGAGCGGCCGTTGAAGAGCATGAAGGCAACGGCCGCGCAGGCGAGGACACCGACGATCCAGCTCCAGGTGGCGCCGATCGAGCCCCGTGGTCCGCCGCCCATCAGCTGGAAGGTCCTGTCCAGCGGCGCAACGGTGCGCCCGCTGGTGATCAGCCATGCCATGCCGCGCCAGACCAGCAATCCGCCGAGCGTCACGATAAAGGCAGGAACCTGGAGATAGGCGATGATGAAACCCTGAAACGCTCCGATAGCCAGGCCGAGCACCAGGCCGGCGGCCAGTGCGATGACCCACAGCCAGGGGCTGCCAAGCTGAAATCCCATGATGCGGACGAGGAATTCGGCCTGCGCCACGCCCATCACCATGCCGATCACGCCTTCCACGGAGCCGACGGAAAGATCGATGTTACGCATCACGATGACCAGCACCATGCCGGTCGCCATGATCGCCACCGACGAGGTCTGCACCGAAAGGTTCCAGAGATTGCGCGGCGTCAGGAAGAGCCCGCCCGACAGTATGTGGATCCCGACCCAGATGACCAGCAGCGCGCCGACCATGCCGAGCATGCGCGTGTCGAGTTCGGTTGCCTTGAGAAATCGGGCAACGACGCCGGCCTCCGATTCCCGCGCCCGGTCTGCCGTCGAGCTGTCGACCGGCGTGTTGGAAGTCGTGTCGGTCATGATGTTTCTCCCGCCGGGTTGCCGTCTGCCGCGGATGCCGGAAGCAGCCTAGAAGTTATCCGCCGGAAGCGGAAAAACAATTCTTTCTTGAAAAAACGCCGCGGCAAGCGGCCGCGGCGTTCGGACTTCTCGGAAACTCGGATCAGTTGCAGACCGGAACAGCGCCCGCCGCCACGCCCGCGCAGACCTCTTCTTTCTTGATCCAGCCGGCGTCGATGACGACGTTGAGGTTGTCCTTGGTGATGGCGACCGGGGTCAGGAACAGGGACTTTACGGTGTTGCCGCCGGGCGTGGTGAAATCCTTCACGCCGGCAATGTCGGTCATCTGCTTGCCGTCGGCCAATTGCGAGGCGATCTCGGCGGCGTTCTTGCCGAGCTCGCGCGCGTCCTTCCACACCGAGACCGTCTGTGTGCCGAGCGCGATGCGGTTCAGCGCGGCGTGGTCGCCGTCCTGGCCCGAGACCGGAACCGATCCAGCCAACCCTTGCGCCGTCAGTGCGGCGACGACGCCGCCGGCAGTGCCGTCGTTAGCGGCGACCACCGCATCGACCTTGTTGTCGTTCGCGGTCAGGAACTGTTCCATGTTCTTCTGGGCGTTGGCCGGCAGCCAGCCGTCGGTATAGGCCTCGCCGACATTCTTGATCTTGCCGCTGTCGATGGCGTCCTTCAGCACTTCCATCGAACCGGCAAAAAGGAAATCGGCATTCGGATCGGCGCCCGAGCCCTTGATGAAGACATAGTTGCCTTCCGGCTTCACCTTGAACACGTCGCGGGCCTGCATGCGGCCGACTTCCTTGTTGTCGAAGGTCAGGTAAAAGACGTCCTTGTTCTCGATCAGCCGGTCGTAGCCGACAACCGGAATACCTTCGTCCAGCGCCTTTTGCACGGCCGGCCCTATCGCCGAGGCGTCCTGCGCCAGGATGATCAGTGCGTTGGCGCCCTGCGAGATCAGGCTCTCGACGTCGGTGAGCTGCTTGCCCGGATTGGACTGTGCGTCGGCGGAGATATACTTGTCGCCGGCAGCCTCGATGGCCGCCTTCATTGCGGCTTCGTCGGTCTTCCAGCGCTCTTCCTGGAAGTTCGACCAGGAAACGCCGATGACCTTGTCCTTAGCCTGCGCCACCGACGCAAGCGCCAGCGTCATGGCGACACCCGCCAGAATGGCGGTCGTGAATTTCTTCATCATATCCTCCCTGCGCCGCGTACGGCGTGACCAATTGGCCCCAAAGGCCAGCTTAGAGGCGCTAATTTTTTCGAGCCTCGAAAAAATACTGGCCCGATCTCCCGCTGCTGTCAACATCGATTCTGATGGATTTTGATGTTGCTGCGACTTTTTTCGAGCTTCGGAATAAACGATGACAGCGCCACCTGCATCTGACACTATTTGCCTCATCCGACACTATTTGTCGGCATTACCGACCGCTTCCGGTTCATGAGCGGCCGCGGCAAACCGGGAGGAAAGCAAAACGATGTCGGTCGGAATCCGCCATGACGATTTGCGCCGGCGCAACCGGGCGATGGTGATCTCGGCCGTGCGCCGGGCCGGCCAGCCATCGCGTACGGAGATCGCCGCAACCACCGGCCTCAGCCATTCGACCATATCGGCGATCTCCTCCGACCTGATACGGGAAGGCATCCTCGCCGAGAGCAAGGCAAGCGAACCCGTTTCGTTGAAACGCGGTCGTCCGCAGGTCGGCCTCGCCCTCAATCCGGAAGCGGCGGCGGTGCTGACCGTGGTGTTGTCGCTGAATTTCCTGTCGGCCGCCATCATCGACTATGCGGGGCAGGTGGTCGCCGAGGAACAGCGCCGGCTGGACACGCTGACCATGCCGCGCGACGAACTGATCCGCGAATGCATGGCCATCGTCCGGCGCCGGCTGGACGATCCAGATCTTGACGTCCGCAGTGTCGCCCGCATCGCCCTGGCGATTCAGGGAATTACCGACTCCCCTGCACGCGCCATGCTGTGGTCGCCGATCACGCCCCAGACGGACATCGCCTTTGCCGACATGCTGGAAGATGAATTCGGCATCCCGGCCACGGTGGAGAACGACTGCAATATGATGGCGGTGGCTTTGCGCTGGCGCGATCCGGATCGCTATCGCGACGACTTCATCGCCATCCTGCTTTCGCACGGCATCGGCATGGGGCTGGTGTTGAAGGGCGAGCTGTTCACCGGCACGCATTCCTCGGGCGGCGAGTTTGGCCACATGATCCATCGTCCGGGCGGCGCGCTCTGCCGTTGCGGGCGGCGCGGCTGCATCGAGGCCTATGCCGGCAATTACGCCATCTGGCGCAACGCCACGCAGATGAGCGAAGACAGCCAACCGGTCGCCGACGTCAGCGACGCCGACATGCGCGCGCTGGCGGTTCGGGCGCGCGAGAAGGACGGGCCGGAACGCGAAGCCTACCGCAAGGCCGGCGAAGCGCTGGGTTTCGGTCTCGGCTCGCTGTTCGCGCTGATCGATCCGGCACCGGTCGCAATGGTCGGCGCCAGTGCCGCCGCCTTTGATCTGATCGAGCCGGCCTTGCGGAAGGCCATCGCCCAGACCGCCGGCGGCCAGCATTCGGGCTCGATCTCCTTCGATACCGAGCCGAACGAATTGCCGCTGATCCGCGAAGGCTGTGCAATGCGGGCGTTAAGCTTCGTCGACCAGCAGATTTTCGCGCCGGGCGCGCAAATGAGGCCCGGCGTCAGAAAGAACGTAGCCTGACTGGGCGGGTCAATCTTCCCTGATCGCGTAGCCGGCACCGCGGATGGTGCGGATGACATCAGGCATGCGGCCGTTGTTGACGGCTTTGCGCAGCCGCCCGACATGCACGTCGACGGTGCGTTCGTCGATATAGATCGTCTCGCCCCAGACATTATCGAGTAACTGGCTGCGCGAGAAGACGCGGCCCGGATGCCGCATCATGAATTCGAGCAGCCGGAATTCGGTCGGCCCGAGCCGGATCTCGGTCTTCTTGCGATACACCCTGTGCGATTCGCGATCGAGCACGATGTCGCCGACCTTCAGCACGCTGGACAGCACTTCCGGCTTGGCGCGGCGCAGCAGCGCCTTGACCCTGGCCATGAATTCCGGTGTCGAAAACGGTTTGACCAGATAGTCGTCGGCGCCGGTCGAAAGACCGCGTACCCGGTCGCTCTCCTCGCCGCGCGCGGTCAGCATGATGATCGGCAGCCGTTCGGTTTCGGGGCGCACCCGCAACCGGCGGCAGAGCTCGATGCCGGAAACCGCTGGTATCATCCAGTCGAGCACCAGAAGATCGGGCACATTCTCCTGCAAACGGATCTCGGCTTCGTCGCCGCGTGTCACCACCTCGACCTGGTAGCCTTCGGATTCGAGATTGTAGCGGAGCAGCACACCCAACGGCTCCTCGTCCTCCACCACCATTATGCGTGGTGCGATCATCGGCTGGGCACCCCCATCATGTCGCCGGTGCGGACATTGTCGTTTCGTCTTGCTTCGGACGATTGACCGGCAATTGCTCGCCGGTCAGCACATAATACGCATTTTCGGCGATGTTGGTGACATGGTCGCCGATCCGCTCCAGATTCTTGGCGCAGAACAGCAGATGCGTGCAAGCGGTGATGTTGCGCGGGTCTTCCATCATGTAGGTCAACAGTTCGCGGAACACCGACGTATATTTGACGTCGATGCGCTCGTCGGCGGCGCGTAGCTTGGCCAACGCGGCCGCATCGCCTGCAGCATACTCCTCGATGACGCCCTGCACCTGGATGAGCACCAGCTGCGCCATCGCATCGATGGAATGCGATAGGTCGCGCGGTGTGACGCTAAGGCCGACCGCACTCACACGCTTGGCGATATTCTTGGCAAGGTCGCCGATGCGTTCGAGATCGCCGGCCATGCGGATCGCCCCGACGACATGGCGCAGATCGTGGGCCATCGGCTGGCGCTTGGCGATCAGGGTGATGGCGCGGTCGTCCAGTTCGCGTTGACGCGCATCCATGATGGCATCGTCGGAAACGACGCGTTGCGCCAGCACGTTGTCAGAATTCAACAGGGCCTTGGTCGCCCCGCCGACCATCGAACCGGCGAGGTCGGCCATGTCGCGGATCAGCTTGCTGATCTGCTCGAGATCCTCGTCGAAAGAAGCGACTGTGTGTTCGCCCATGGTCCTGTCCTTATATGCATGATCGGAACGGCTCAGCCGAAGCGGCCGGTGATGTAATCCTGCGTGCGCTTCTCGCGGGGCGACGTAAAGATCTTCTCGGTCCGGTCGAACTCGACCAGTTCACCCAGATACATGAAGGCGGTCTGGCGCGACACGCGCGCCGCCTGCTGCATGTTGTGGGTGACGATGACGATCGTGTAATCGGCTTGCAACTCGTCTATCAGCTCCTCGATCTTGGCGGTCGACAGCGGGTCGAGTGCCGAAGCCGGCTCATCGAGCAGAATGACTTCCGGCTTCACCGCCACGGTGCGGGCAATGCAAAGCCGCTGCTGCTGGCCGCCTGACAGGCTCAAGCCGCTGGCGTTGAGCTTGTCCTTGACCTCGCCCCACAGCGCGGCCCGCTTCAACGCTTGTTCGACGCGGCCGTCCATTTCGGACTTGCCGAGATTCTCATAGAGCCTGACCCCGAAGGCGATGTTCTCGTAGATCGACATAGGGAACGGCGTCGGCTTCTGGAACACCATGCCGATCTTGGTCCTCAGGAGATTGAGATCCTGCGAGCGGTCGAGAATGTTCTTGCCGTCGAGCAGCACCTGGCCCTCGGCTGTCTGCTTCGGGTAGAGTTCGTAGATGCGGTTGAACACACGCAGCAGCGTCGATTTCCCGCAGCCCGAAGGGCCGATGAAGGCAGTGACGCTGCGCTCGGGCAGCGACAAGGTGATGTCCTTCAACGCCTTGCTCTGGCCGTAGTAGAAGTTGAGGTTCTTGACCTCGATCTTCGTCTTCTCGGCGACCGTTTCGGTCATCGTCATGTCCGGGGACAACATCTGTGTCATCTGTCCTCTCTGCGTCCGGTAAGGCTGCGGGCGAGGATGCTCAAGCCCAGAACCGTCAGGGTGATTATGAGTGCGCCGGTCCACGCCAGTTGCTGCCATTCCTCGTAAGGGCTGAGAGCGAACTGGAAGATGGTCACCGGCAGGCTGGCCATCGGCGCGTTGATATTGCTGCTCCAGAACTGGTTGTTGAGCGCGGTGAAGAGCAGCGGCGCCGTCTCGCCGGAAATGCGTGCTATCGCCAGCAATATGCCGGTGACGATGCCGGACAATGCGGCGCGGTAGGCGACCGAACGGATCACCACCCAACGCGGCGCGCCGATCGCGGCACCGGCTTCACGCAACGCGTTCGGCACCAGGTTGAGCATGTCTTCAGTGGTGCGCACGACCACCGGAATGACCAGGATGGCAAGCGCAACGGCGCCGGCTATGGCCGAGAAATGCCCCATTGGCCTCACCATCAACTCATAGACGAACAAGCCGATGATGATCGAGGGCGCCGACAACAGGATGTCGTTGATGAAGCGCACGACGGTGGTGATGCGCGAGAAACGCCCATATTCGGCCATGTAGGTTCCCGCCAGCACGCCGATCGGCGTGCCGACGACAACGGCGATGATCGTCATCAGCAGGCTGCCCGCGATTGCATTGAGCAGGCCGCCGGCCTCGCCTGGCGGTGGCGTCATCTCGGTGAAGACCGCGAACGAAAGCCCGGCTGTGCCCTTATAGACCAGTGCACCGAGAATGAGCGCCAGCCAGGCAAGCCCGATGCCGGCGGCGACGACGCAAAGCGCCATCATCACCGAATTCCTGGCTTTGCGGCGGCTGTGGAGCGATGAGGATGTCGACATCGGTCAGGCTCCCGTACGGGCGTCGATCCGCATCAGCATATAGCGGGCGGCGGCAAGGATCAGGAAAGTGATGACGAACAGGATCAGGCCGAGCGAAACCAGAGAGGAGGTGTAGAGATCGCCGTCGGCCTCGGTGAATTCATTGGCGATGGTCGCCGAGATCGTCGTGCCCGGCGCGAACAGAGAGGCGCTGATGCGGTGAGCGTTGCCAATGACGAAGGTCACCGCCATGGTTTCGCCGAGCGCGCGGCCGAGGCCAAGCATGACGCCGCCCATGATACCGATGCGGGTATAGGGAATGACCACGCGCCGGGTCACTTCCCAGGTCGTGCAACCGATGCCGTAGGCCGATTCCTTCAGCACCGCCGGCACCGTATCGAAGACGTCCTTGGTGATCGAGGTGATGAAGGGCAGTACCATGATGGCGAGGATCAGCGCCGAGGTTAGAAGGCCGATGCCGTAAGGAGGGCCGGCGAAAAGGCTGGATAGTCCCGGCACGCCGTGGAAGATGTTGATGATGAAGGGCTGTATCGTCGTCTGCAGGAACGGCGCGAACACGAACAGGCCCCAGATGCCGTAGATGATCGAGGGAATGCCGGCCAACAGCTCGACCGCTATGCCGATCGGGCGCCTGAGCGGGCGCGGGCAGAGTTCGGTGAGAAACACGGCAATGCCGATGCCGATCGGAACCGCGATCAGGATGGCGATGGCCGCCGTGACCAGGGTGCCGTAGATCGGCGCCAGCGCGCCAAATTTTTCCGTAACCGGATTCCAGCTCTCAGTCGTCAGGAAAGAGAACCCGAAGGACGACAGGGCCTGCCATGAGCCGGCAAACAGCGAGATTGCGACACCACCGAGGATGACCAGCACAAGAATTGCGGAAGCGCGGGTGAGTCCGCGGAATATGGCGTCTGTGAGCGCGAAGCGCCGCACCGTAGCTTCCCTGGCCCGGGCTGCAGATGATAGCATGGCATCGGAAGCGATGGTCATTGGGTCCTCGCGATTGAAGGCAACAGGGAGGGCGCCGTCGACGCCCTCCCTGGAGGAGATTACATAGCCGAGTAGAGCGGCTTGCCGTCGCTGCCGACGACTTCCTTGGCCCACATGGCCTTGACGCTCTCGACCACCTTGTCGGGCATCGGAACGTAGTCCAGCTCGCCGGCCATCTCGTCGCCCTTGTCGTATGCCCAGGCGAAGAATTTGAGCGCTTCGCCGGTGGTCGCGGCATCGTCCGGCTTCTTGTACAGGAGGATCCACGTTGCCGCCGTCATCGGCCAGGACTCGGCGCCCGGCTCGTTGGCGAGGATGACGCCATAGCCCGGCTGCGAGCTCCAGTCGGCATTGGCCGCTGCCGCCGAGAATGCCGCCGCGGTGGGTTCGACCTTCTTGCCGTCCTTGTTGATCATATCGGTGTGGGTGAGCTTGTTCTGCTTGGCATAGGCGTATTCGACATAGCCGATCGCGCCGCCGGTCTGGGAGACGTTGTTGGCAACGCCCTCATTGCCCTTGGCGCCGATGCCCACGGGCCATTCCACGGCCTTGTCGACGCCGACCTTTTCTTTCCAGTCCGCGCTGACGTCGCCGAGGTAGTATGTGAAGTTGAACGTCGTGCCCGACCCATCGGAACGGTGAACGACCGCGATCGCCTGCGAAGGCAGCTTGACGTCGGGATTGAGCTTCTTGATCGCCTCGTCATCCCAGCTCGTGATCTTGCCGAGGAAGATGTCGGCCAGCGTCGGGCCGTCGAGAACCAACTCGCCCGGCTTGATGCCTTCGAGGTTGACGACGGGAACGATGCCGCCCATCACCATCGGGAACTGAGCCAATCCGGACGATTCAAGCTCTTCGCCTTTCAGCGGCGCATCAGAAGCGCCGAAGGTAACGGTCTTGGCTTTGATCTGCTTGATGCCGCCGCCGGAACCGATCGACTGATAGTTAAGCCCAATGCCGGTGTCTTTCTTGTAAGTGTCGGCCCACTTCGCATAGATCGGGTAGGGGAAGGTGGCGCCGGCGCCGGAGATGTCCGCGGCGAGCGCGGCGGACAGGGTGAGGGTAGTCGTCGCCGCAGCCATTGCAATCGCAACGGCCGCCGAGCGGATGAAATGTCTCATGTGGCCTGCTCCTGTTCGGAATATGGTCTCTCGGCGCCATTCCTCCGGCGCCCGCTGAGGCCAATAGCCCCCGATTATTACAGTCGCATGACAGTTTCATGTCGCTCCGGTAACGTCGTCCAGCCGGGTTAAGAAGGAACGGCCGCGGGCTTTGTCGGCATGGGCCGCGGTTTGCCGCTGGAATCAGCAGCTTGCGTGAATTCCGGCCGGCTTTGTCCGCTCGACGATAGCAGCCACTGACCTTGAGAAGAAAAAAGCCGGACGGGAGCGCGTTGCATGCAGCCAGAACGTGTCATGGCCGCACCATCGCCGAAACAGGTCCGTTGGGGTAAATCTGACCCTGTTTCTTGCCGGCGGTCGCTGCTCCCGCCCGTAACTGGAGGAGCGAACTTCGAATATCCCATTGTCGCGACTGAGCGCGCCATTGGGTATGGTGCGATCGCACCATGGCCTTACGCTGGAAGCGGTGACGAATCGCAAGGTTTTAACTCGCCTCGCGCTGGACCTCCATCCGCGCCCGACCCGGCGCTCGATCTTTCGAGCGGGGCCTTCGACTGGAAGTGCGACGATTTCTACTTCACCTTACCTACTCCCTCTGCACTATTCCGCCGGTTGTCGGTTGGGCCGAAGCAGCGTTATAAGCTTGCAGGGGTGTTGCTGATGTTTCGACGGATTCTGCCTGTCTTCCTGTGCCTGGCGCTGCTTCTGGGAACCGGCTGTGCGCGCAGCTATGACGGCACCGTGATCATTCCCAAGCCGCTCGATGTTCGCCGTTTCTGGGACCGGCCTTCTCCGCAGGCGCCAGCCGAACAGTCGCAGCTGGAGACCGATGTCTTTCCTGTGGCGCCTCAAACGCCGAAAAGGCCGGCGGTGCGCCGGAGCGCAGCTTCCGTTGCAGCGCCACGAAGGAAGGTCGCCAATCCGCCCATGCTGTCATCGGAGCCGGCGAAGCCGCTCACCTGCAGGAATGTCAGCCAGCCCGGCAAACGGGCCCGCATGGTCTGCGAATAACCAACCGGCCGTCGGTCGATGCGTGCGGCTGTAGGCCTTGAAGCGGCTATCCGGCCAGCCGTTCGCCGTCTCGGGACATCGCCTGCCTTGGTCAGTCCGCCGGGAAAAAGGCCGGCCCGACCACTCTCACCGGCCGCGCGCCGATCGCTCTTTCGACCGACTGATGCTGGGCAGCCCCTGGTACCTCGGCAACCAGCGTTTTTTCCCCTGCGAGAGCGGTACCGGCGGTTTGGATCCCGGATTCAGGAATTTCCGCGACGATGCCAAAATCCGGCTTTGCCGTCGGCAACGGAATGATGGCGTTGCTCATGTTGGCCGGTGTCACGGTTCGTGCCCTGAGTTCGGCGACGCGCTGGTAATAGCGCTTGACATCGCAGGCCTTGAAGTTCGCGTCGTCGCGGTACCTGAAGGCGGTCGCAAGCTCCACATAGGGCTTTTGCGTCTCGAGCGCGATCATCTCTTCGGTCTCGCGGGTGGCATCGCTCAGCGTATAGAGTTCGACGCCGGCATCGTCGCAGATATAGCGGCACTGATCGACCGTTTCCTTCAGATCGTCGTTCTTGGCGAACTGCGATTTTGGCGCGGGGAAGAAATATCCGTCCGACAAGCGAACGCAAAACAGCATCCGATTGCCACCCATTATTGCGCCTGCGGACTGAGGTTTTGGTGCTGTGCGCTGCTGTGCCTGCGGCTGGTTCTGCTGCGCCTGCTGCTTCTTGGCAGCGGGGGCGGCGCAGCCTAGCGCGACGAACCTGGCCTTCAGGCCGGAGGTGTCCCTGCCCGAATTCGACAGTCTGGCGATCTGCCGTTGCACCTCCGCCTTGCTGCTTACGAGGTCGGCGCAGGGGTTGAAGAAGAACCCGGCCGTTTTCGCCGTGCATCGGCGCTGTCTCTCCAGCCTTTGAATCGCGGCGAGTTGCCGGCGTAGTTGGGCAAGCTCGGGGCTGGTCCCGGCGCCACGCCCCGCCGAAAGCAATTGGCTCCTGATCGCGCCGCAGCTATCCGCATAGGAGGAGGACGTGCCGAGCGCAACGGCTATTGCCGACACCAGCATCAGAATCGTGAGAAGCCAGAAGCGTGTCATTGGAGCGACCATTGTCCTTGTTGCGCCGAGAACAGGATTTCTTTGTCGACTATGGATAAGTACTGGCTAAATCAGTTTTACCTAATTGAAGTAGACCGCACCGCCACCAGAGACTTTAGTTCTAGTGTATTATATCCGCTGGCGTAAATTCAATATTACATTTTTATTTCAAGATTGAGACGAACCGGCAGCAACGCCGGCGAACTCGCGCCACGGCGAAGTTTGAAGCACCCGGCCGGATCCGCACCGCGATCAATCCGGCGTTACCGGCCGGCCGTTGCTGAAACCTTAGCCCCACGTTCGGCGGTGAGCGGCCAAGGAGGAGACCGCAAATGTCGATTCATTTCACTGTCGCGGGCCTGACCAGGAATCTGTTCCATTCACTTGGGCTGGACCATGAACGCACACCGAGGCCGCTCGACCACGAGCAGAGGCTTTTGCTGGAGTGCTATCTCGCCGGCCAGATTCCGGAATCGGCCTGGAGCGACTATGTCTTCGAAATGCCGGAACTGGCGCGACATGTCGAGGCCAGACGAAGCCGCCACTAAAGCGCATCGCGGTCGACCCGGCCTCATGCGACGCGCTTAGGTTCTTGTTTTATGCATGTCGTTGTCGCAAAACCGCTGCACACTTTTGCTCGACATGCGCTAGATCCCGAAAAGTAGAATCCGGTTGTCGGAAAAGATCAAGGCGAAGCCTGCACTCGCGTTGCAGGCTGTTTTTGTTTGGGCGAGTTGAATTGCAGAGTGAACACCTTGCCCGGGATGCCTTCAGCCAGCGCCGGTGAAAGGCTCAACGGCAGGCAGTGGTCCACGGCCGCAATCGCCGCGTCGACAAAAGCTTGCCGCGCCTTGTCGTCGCCGGCCACGCGGATGGCGGTCGGCTTGGGCCGGCCGATCAGCGTGCCATTGCGCCTGAAGCTGAAGCTCAGGGTGACGGTGGAATTCCCGGCATTCGCTGGGGGGGTCCAGCACGCCTGGATGGCAGCCCCGACCTCGGGCATGGTGTTGAGCGTCGCTGCATTCGATTGACCGGCTGCACCCGCCAGCATGGCGCCTGCAATCACCACCATTCCAGCAATGCTTTTCATGACAGGGCCTCTGTCCTTGAACCGCCCTCGAGGACGTGACTAACTTCGATGGTAGGGCCGACATCGGCGATGACAAGGTGCCAGCAACGCGCTTCATCAGCCATGCAGGCGTCGGGAAGCGCCGTCGACCGCAACTTCGGCAGGGCTGCAACAAGCAAAAGGCCGGCGAGCAGCCGACCTTTGCTTTCCATCCGCGCCAGTACATCCGTGGTCGCGGGCTGGAGGTGGATACAGTAGAAAGGGTTTCGGTTAACGAAACCTTAAGCTCCCCACATCGTGCAAACAGGGGAGAGTAAAAAGAATTACCCCAGATCGTTACCGGCTCCTGCAGAACGTACGGACGATCGCCGGCCTGCACGTGCCTCAGGCGTTGGCCTGCGACCGCACATAGGCGATATAGCCGCGCACATCGCCGGCCGGCTCGGCATAGGCCTTGCCGAGCTTCTTCTCGATCGCCGTCATATAGTCTTTTGCCCATTGGGGCAGCGCATAGTCGATGACGGCGAGGAACTCGAGCGTCGCCGCCAGACGGATGTCGGCGATCGACGGGTTCTTGCCGCCGATGAACGGCTTGCCGTTCCTGAAGAAGCTGTGAAAGACCTCCAGCGGCTCGGCAATTGCGGCCGCCGCGGCCTTCTGGGCTTCCGATTTCCTGTCGGGATGAGCGTCGCTGTGGCCGACCTCGCCGGCATATTGCGGGAAATTCAGTGCTGGATAGGTGGCGCGCGCCACATAGGGGTAGAGCGTGCCGATCAGGTAGAACATGGCACTGTCGATCATTGCCCGCTTGGCGGGTTCCTTAGGGTACAATTTTTCCAGCCCGTGCTTGTTGGCGAGGTACTGCATGATGGCGCAGCTTTCCCACAAGACACCTCTCGGCAGGCCCTTGTCCTCGATCATCGGGGTCAGGTGGGCCGGGTTTCGCGCCATATATTCAGGCGAGCGCGTGTGGCCCCATACGTCGGTCTCGGAATGGTCGAGCCCGGCCGCGCGCGCAAACACCCGTACGCTCATATTGTTGACGCTCGGCTTCAGCATGCTGAGCATCAGCGCGGGTTTTTTCGCTGATTTCGCTACGGCCTTCCGCGCGGACTTCGCGGATGCCTTGGCTGCAGGTTTTGCGGCGGCTTTCGTTGCCGACTTGGCGGACGCTTTCGACGCCTTGGCAGCAGGCTTTGTCGCGGCCTTGGCAGCTGGTTTCGGAGCGGCCTTGGCGGCCGGCTTCTTCGCACTCTTCGTTGTCGTCTTTGCCATTGTGTCCTCCCTTTGTTTGGCCTGTCGTCAGTATGGATCTTTCGGAGCGCGGTCTTCCGACAAGGTCGCGCGGGAGCGCTCGACAAGCGCCTGGATCGCGTCGGCGAGATGCACCTCGGCTATTGCGTAGTCGCCGCGCGCGACGCGGATCTTGTGCGCCTGCATCAACACGTCGGCATGGGTGAAGCCCGCCGGCGGCTCGAAACGGTAGGAGGCGAGCTCGATCAGCAGGCCGAGCGGATCCTCGAAGTAGATCGAGTCCATGAAGCCGCGATCCTTGACGCCGCTGTGCTTGATGGCGCGCTCGTCGAGCCGGCCGACCGCCTGCAAAAAGGTGACGCGCGACACCGCGAAAGCGATGTGATGGACGCAGCCCGTATCGGTTGGCGTGCGCCGCTTGACCGGCGTGCGGCTCTCGTCGGTGAAGACGGTGATCAGCCGGCCGTCGCCCGGATCGAAATAAAGATGGCTTTCGCTGGCTTTGTCGAGGTTGGGCTGCTCGAAGATGAAAGGCATGCCGAGCACGCCTTCCCAGAAATCGATGGAGCTCTGGCGATCGGCGCCGACCAGCGTGATGTGATGGACGCCTTGTGATTGCAGCTTCTGCATCTGACTCCTCCCGGCCACGCCGTCTTGCCGCCGAACGGAAGTTCGGATGCCCAGTCGCGCTTGGATCAGCGCCCGGCATGTGACCGCGCCCGGCCTCGCTCGCCTGCGCTCCGCATTCCGCATCCTGCAGGAGTGCGGCCGGAGCTTTGATGAACGGATGCTAATTCAATCCGAGGCGTTGCGCCAGAAGCGCTGAGTTTCAAGAAGAGCGGCATCGGGATCGCGGACGCCTTCGCCGAGCTCGCCGAAACGATCCGTCGCCGGCAGCTGTAATGGTGCGGCAGCCCGCAGGTCGCTGGGTTTCCCGAGCGGCCGGTTTGGCGACGGCAGGTCAAAGGGGCCTCGTTGACGCATGCCGCGCCTGGTTCGGATTACGGGCATCCGCGGCCCTTAGATGAAATCACATATTCTTCATCGGCACGTCGGGATCGACATGTCCCCCATCGGCAGTGATCTTCAGCCTTGAGAGGTAGTGCTCCCATCCCCTTCGGTGGCTGTCACGCTCCTTTGCGTTCGGCAGTCCGCTGTGCGTGAAGCGGATCAGTGTCCCCGCATCCCTCGCGATCAGGTCGATCTCGACATGGCTGGAGCCGGGCGGCACGGTCTCGTTGTCTTCCCAGCCAAAACTGTAGGCAAGACGGTGGACCGGGATCACCTCGGTGAACTCACCGCGGGCCATATGGCGACCACCGACATTGACGAGGAACAGACCGCCCGGCGATGCATCCAAATTCGCTTCGGTCCCGATCCATCGCACGATCTGGTCCGGATCCGTCAAAAGCGCGAACACGGTCGCTTGTGGCGCGGCGACCTCAATCTCTGTGTAAACCGATTCCGCCATCGCTCACTCCAGGTGACATCCGCATCGAATGCCGTGCATGATTGAAGCGAATGTGGGGAGTTGCAAGAAGATGTTCGAGGCGTAAGCATAAGCCTGTGCCGAGTGACCTTCTACCGATGCTTCTCGCAAACTCGCTTTCATTCCTTCTGGACGACGCCGCGCATATTGGCGACGGTGGGCGACTTCTATTGCAGCTCTCAACGCATTTGATGGAAGACGGCTTACCGATCATCGCCGGCGCGCTGGCGCAGGATGCTCCCGACCCGATCATTTCACGCCGCATCTGGCTCTGGCGAGCGCCTGGGAATGAAGTGGTCGAGGCTTTGGGCATAGGCGCCGACCGCCAGAATGCCGATCCCCGCCTCGTGCTGCGGGAGTGGCTTGGCACGACGCGGGCGATGGTGTTCGACGAGCGAGCGGGCGGTGTCGCACCGACTTTGGTGTGGGCGTTCGATCATACTCCGGATGAGGCGCAGTCAGAGCTGCTGCGGCAAATCTCCCGGTTTGCTGCGGCTCCGATGACCGCACTCGCAGAACGGTCCGCGAAACGCGCATTGCTCGAAGCATATTTGGGAAAGCGCAGTGCAGCACATGTGCTCAACGGTCATTCTCGTCGAGTAAAGGGAGAGACGATACGGGCTGCGCTTCTGTGCGCGGACCTTCGAGGTTTCACCGATCTATCCGAGGTTCATGATGCAGACGAGATCGTATTGGTACTTGATGCCTGGTTCGATTGCGTCGCGGGCGCGGTGCACGCATTTGGTGGTGAGGTTCTCAAGTTTATAGGTGATGGCGTCCTCGCGATTTTCCCGATTGGCGAGCGCGATGCAAATGCCGCATGTGACGCTGCGGTACGCGCCGTGAAGGCCACGCGCGCCGGGATAGATCATCTCAACCAAACTCGGCGCCGCAATGGCGGCCCTGAGCTCGGATATGGCATTGGCCTGCATGTCGGCGAGATACTCTGGGGGAACATCGGCACTGCCGGCAGGTTGGACTTCACCGCGATCGGCAAGGCTGTAAATCTTGTCAGCCGCATCGAAGGGCTGTGCAAGCCGTTGGGACGGACGGTGCTCGCGTCGACAGTGTTCGAGGCAGAAACTACCGAGCCGATGATCGCCATGGGCAGTCATCCGCTCGGAGGAATAGCAGGCGCGCAAACACTTTTCGGCTTACCGGAATAGATCGAATGGTTAGTTGTGTGCGTCAAGTTCTGCAAAAATGGCGTGGCAGTAGCTGTGACGTCGGCGTGTCCGCCGCGCAGCCCCCGTGTTTAGCGG
>NZ_JAMYOU010000026.1:0-71051 GCF_040319995.1 Mesorhizobium sp. M0815
CTCGATCGCTTCCGTTGTCCGCGACTTAGCGAAACGATTGTCCGCGATTTACTGAAACGGCTGTCCCAATTTAGTGAAATCCGCAGGCTATTCCTGGAGCGCCTGCAGGACGCCTTCGACGCCGGCCAGCTTCGCTTCTTCAGCGATCTCGCCAGCCTGGCCGACCCTGCCACTTTCTGCACCCAACTGGCTGGATTGAAGCGGATCGAATGGGTCGTCTTCGCCAAGCCCCCGTTCGGCGGTCCCGAACAGGTCCTCGCCTATCTGGGTCGCTATACCCATCGCGTCGCCATCGCCAACAGCCGCCTCGTGAGCCTGGACTAGGGAAAGGTCAGCTTCCGCTGGAAAGACTATCGCCACCATGACAAGTCCAAGCACAAGCTCATGACCTTAAGCGCCGACGAGTTCATCCGGCGCTTCCTGCTGCACGCTCTTCCAGACGGATTCCATCGCATCCGCCATTACGGCCTCCTCGCCAACGGCCACCGCGTCGCCAAGCTCGCCCAGTGCCGTCTTCTTCTGGCGGCGCCCACGCCGCCGGCGCCGGACCCGACTGCCGACTATCGCCAGCGTTACCGCTGTCTCACAGGGCGCTCCCTGGACATCTGTCCGGGCTGCGGCGGCGCCATGGCCTCGCTCGGCCCGATCCCGCGCAAGGCCCCGACCTGGCCAGACACCTCATGACACGCTGCGCACCGACACGCTCGCACCGCCCATCCCGGCGTCTGCTACAGTCGCCGAAGGGCCTTTGCGCGCCGCTAGTCAATGTCGCAGCCTGCCTGTCACCAGCAACGCTGCACCCTAGCGTCAACGGCCCAATGGCGCCGTCTCTCGCGTCGCAGATGGTCCTGCATCGCGACGACGGGCGACTACTCCAGAGCGATCGGCGAGCCCGCCCCGGCGCCTCGGACACACTGTCGAGCCCTAAATCCCCATAGCCCCGCCCGCCATCCCGCGGTTCAGTTCAATCAGGCTTCAATGTAGTCGCGACCCGTGCGTGCCCGCCCAATCGCGCCCGCGACTACACAGAACCCTCCAGATTCAAGATGCTGGCTGGACGGAGGCGAGCATCTGATGACGCGAGCCCTTTCAAACGATCTTCGTGAGCGTGTTGTTGAGGCAGTTGGAGCGGGTGAGAACTGCCGTGCGGTGGCATCGCGCTTTGGCGTTGCAGTTTCCTCGGTGGTGAAGTGGTCGCAGCGTTACCGTGCCACCGGCTCGGTTCCGCCGGGCAAGATGGGCGGACACCGCAAGAGGGTGCTGGAGCCGCATCGGGCTTTCATTGTGGAGCGGATCAACCAGACCTCTGATCTGAAGCTGCATCGGCTGAAGGAGGAGTTGGCCGCACGCGGGGTGACGGTCTCGCACAATACGGTCTGGATGTTCCTGCGCCGCGAGGGTCTAAGCTTCAAAAAGAACGCTGTTCGCCCTTGAGCAGGCGCGCGCTGATATTGCCCGCAGGCGCCGGCGGTGGCGATCCTGGCAGACCGGCCTCGATCCGAAATGCCTGGTCTTCATCGACGAGACATGGATCAAGACCAATATGGCTCCGCTGCGAGGTTGGGGGCCGAAGGGCAAGCGGCTGCGCGGCTTGGCTCGACACGGTCATTGGCGCACGCTGACCTTTCTGGGCGCGTTGCGCTGGGATCGGCTCGCGGCGCCCTGCGTCTTCGACGGCCCGATCAACGGCCAATGCTTCCGCGCTTATGTCGAGCAGCAGCTCATCACTGTGCTGAAGCCCGGCGATATCGTCGTCATGGATAATCTGGGAAGCCATAAGTCGGCGGCCATCAGGCAGATGATCAAAGCTGCCGGCGCAAGGCTCTGGTATCTGCCGCCCTATTCCCCGGATCTCAATCCGATCGAGCAGGCCTTCGCCAAGATCAACACAGCGCTGAAGGCGCGGGTTGGGGCGGGTGCTTCCTCGTCGTGAGTTGCGGGAGACGGGCGCAGATTTCCTTGACGGCCTTCTTTCCGGCATTGAGCGCAAGACAGGCTGGCTGATGGCTGAGCAGTCCGGAGCGGAGCGGCCCTATCGGATGCAGTCGCTGTTGGGGCGCAGCCACTGGGACGCTGATCGGCTCCGAGACGATGTTCGCGATTATGGGGTGGAGGAGGCGTTGGGCGATGAGGATGGCGTCCTGATCGTCGACGAGACGGGATGAAGAAGGGCGATCGTTCCGCCGGTGTCGCGCGTCAGTACTCGGGAACGGCGGGGCGGATCGAGAACAGCCAGATCGGCGTGTTCTTGGCTTACGCGAGCCGCTACGGCCAAGCGCTGGTCGATCGTCGCCTTTATCTGCCAGAGAGCTGGACAAAAGGATCGGGCGCGATGTGCCAGGGCGTCGATCCCGGAGACGGTCGAGTTTGCGACCAAGCCAAAGATGGCGCGCGCCATGGTCGAGGCGGCGCTCGATGCCGGCGTCCCGTGCGCTTACGTTCTGGGCGACGCTGTCTACGGGGCGGACAGCAGCCTTCGCCGGATGCTCGAAGCTCGCGAGCAGCCCTATGTCTTGGCGGTTCGAGGCGCTCACTTCATGCGCCGGGGAGGGGATCGTCTGTTTGAGGAAACCTCGCCCGAGGAACTGGCCAGCGAGTTCGAGCCCGACGACTGGGCCTGTCATGCGGCAGGTGAAGGCGCCAAAGGCCCTCGGCTCCACGACTGGGCACGCATCCGCCGCCCTTGGACGTCAAAAGGCGGCTTCGAGCATTGGCTTCTCGTCCGCCGCAAGCAATCGACATCCGGAGAAAAAGCCTACTACCTGGTCTTCGCCCCGCCCGGTTCCTCCTTGGCCGCAAAAGCCCTTCATCATCGCCTGGTCGCTGTGGCGACGGCGACATCAGGCTGCGGCCACCATCTGTCACTACAAACGATATCGACATCCGCAACTGTAGTACTAGACTAGATCACCAGTGAGGCGCAGTTCGAAGATGATATTTGCCGGGCTCCGCCTTTTGACTGCGGATGAGCCTCTTCATGTGGAAGCGATCCTGGCACGGCCTCAGGCAGTCGATCTTCGGGCAATATGGTTCGAACCACGCGCGGGCGGCATACAAAAGCGAGAGCAGCCATGATAAACGACAAGCAAGAGTGCGACGAAAGCGTGCGCTCGGGGTTGAGGTCCTACCCGGTGGTGACGCGATGCAAATCAACCGTCGACCTTCGGCGCGCGACTCAGTGTTGGCGCGTCCACATCACCGGAAGGCTGAACTGCAAGACGCAGCCGTGAATCTTCGATCAGGGTGCCGTGAAGCGCCCTAACCGCGTCATCCAAGCGCAATTCATCCACTATGAAGATTATATCTACGTTGCGCATGAGCTGATGTACTCCTAGGACCTCTATGCCCGCGTCCGCTAACGCTTGCGCAGCAATGGCCGTTAGGCTCTGGAGATTGAGAGCGCTTCCGATGGCTGAAACAATGCTCACCTTCTTATGGCAATACTAGCCGTTGGAAAGTCTTCCTCCAGCGCCTTGACAACGGGTGCCATTGCCTCGGGCGCCCCAGCGAGGTAATGCGTGATGGTATTTGCATTCGATGCCTTCATAATGACGCGGGCGGCATAACTTTTCAACGTTTTGAGAATGTCAGCATCATAGTCGTTCACACCCACCATGTCCGGCTTGAAGAACTCTAGGGCATGCACTCCCCTGAGGCCTGCGATGATTTCTGCCTGCGGTGTGTCAGAGACATAGTCGCGAGTGATGACGGTTCCGTCGTTCTGAGGATCGAACGTATTCTTGACACGAAGAGGTATATTTGCATGGCGCAACTCCTTGGACGTGGCCGAATGAATCGCTTCCAGTTCAAGGTTAGACAGCTGATTTGCGACATCATAGTTGGTGCGGCCAACAGAGCGGACCCGCTCGATGCCGACAATCTTGGGGTCGGCTGTCGATAGATGAAACTCCTTATGGATTATTGCCTCCTTGGCGCCTGTGAGCACAGCGACCCGAGCAAATGTGACCTCGGTGTAGCCACGGCCATAGAGCCGCACCAGGCCACCGGGCATCGGCTGTATCCCGTGACGATCGGCAGCTGCTTGCCGAGATCGATTGCGGATAGCGCTATCCCAATTCGCGCATCAAGGCTTATTCAGTTTCGTCGCGCCAGCCTGTCATGTCCACGAAGAGCGCCTCTACGCCGAGTGCCCTGAGGAGCAGAACCGTGTTGTGGGCACTGTGGGCTCGCCCTGCGCTGCCAGAATCTCGCGCACGGTATTCAGGTGTTCTTCGAGCCTGAAGTGGCCATATGAGCAAAGCCGCTGTAGATTCAACAGGCAGCCGCGCACTCCTTCAATGCGGTCGCTCACAAACTCATCGGCGACGCGCCTTTCCAGCGAGCCGCCGAAGATTTCCGCATTGAGCCTCCTCATCTCCCGGTGGACCTCAGCGATCGCTTCCAACCAAGCTGATCTTGATCTGGCGCGCGCGAAGAGCGCATAGACGCCAGCCTCGCCGGTCTTCTTGTGCTCGAGAAGCCGGTCCGTCATCCCGCTGTAAGCGGATACGACGAATATGCGGTTGTAGAGTGCGCTCCCCTTGCGTCCACCAACCAGGACGTTCTCGACGGCAGCGGCTTCGGAGATCGACGTGCCTCCAATCTTCTCGACGGTGTGGATGCCAGGGTTGCAGTTCGGCAAGAGAATCATCTCCAAGTTCTTTCAGTGATGTGGCTTGGCATGATTCACCTCTTTCGCTGTCGCGTTCACTGCGCTGCCGATCACGCTTTCGATAGCTTCCTCGAGGATGTCGAGGCCTTGGCTAAGCTGATCCTCCCGAATGACGAGGGGTGGCAGGCATTTGACGATCTCTTCTTTGGGACCAGCGGTCTCGACGATCAGGCCCTTCTGGAAGGCGATCCTGACGACCTGCCCGGCAATCTCGCCGGACTTCAGGTCGATGCCCCGCATCATACCCCGACCTTTGGCTGACGCTTCCCTTGGGTCGTACTTCTGCACGAGCTGATCAAGGCGGCTTTTCAGCAGATTGCCCTTCTCCCTGGCGGACGCTGCAAAGCTATCCGTCCGCCAGAAGTGCTCTAGCAGGCTGTTGAAGAAGTCTGACGTATTGCCTTGAGGATGGCCTCGTCGCTGTTGTGGTAGTCGAATGTGATCTCGATCGAGCCGTCGTCGAGCAATTCGGCATAGCCGTCGCCTGTGACTTCATCCATCTCGTCACACCCGGCCCATGTGAAGTGAACTATCGAGGGGCTGTAGCTCAGTTCGAGACCGGCTTGCAGGGCGCCAAAGGCGATCTCGCCGTTGTTGTCGGGTCCGATGGCGATGGTTACGGGTCCACCGAGGTTCAGGTAACCGCGATCCCACAGATCGGCTTCGATGATCCGCCAGCGGCCGATCAGTTGGCAGCCTGCGGGCACGGTCATTTCGACGCCGCCAAGAGCTTGGGCAGCCGCACCAGATTGTAGGCGGCGGCCGCGAAGGTGAAGGCCCACCCAACGCGGTCGCGGCCGCGCAATTTGGTCTTCTCCTGCCCAGCGACGGTTTTGATCCAGCCGAACGCCTCTTCGATGCGCTTTCTGATGCGCTGGCTGACGGCATAGCCACCGTGGCGCGTGGTGCGGCGATCGATCGCCGAACGACGGCCGTTCGTGTTCTGCGCTACGTGGGGTGTCACCTTCATCGAGCGCAACTCGTTGACGAAGTCCTCTGCGTCATAGGCCTTGTCGGCGCCGAGCGTGACCGCCCGCGGCCGGTCGGCACGAGGTTCGATCATGTGCAGGGCCGCCACCCGCTCGGCATGTCCGTCGGCCAGCGTCAGACAGGCTTCCACCAGCAGGCCGTGGCGGTTCTCCATCAACCCATGTCCCATGAAGCACAACCTGGCCTCCTTGCCCCGCCCTTTGCGGTAGAGCCTGGCGTCGGGGTCGGTAGTCGAGGTGTGCGTCTCGTTCGATCGCCTCTCGCCGTGGAAGTCCGCTTCCGCATTGCGTCCGCCGCCGTCTGCCGGCGGTTCGCCATGACCGCCGCTTGGGCCGCCCTTTGGCTTGACGCTCTTCATCGAAGCCCAGGCCTCGATCAGCGTGCCGTCGACCGAGAAGTGATCCGTGGACAGGAGCTTCTTGACTTTGGGTTGCGCCAGCACGGCCGCCAGGAACTTCGCCGCGATATCGCCCTCCAGCAGCCGGTCACGGTTTTTGGAGAACACCGAATGGTCCCAGGCTGCGTCGTCGACGCCGATGCCGACGAACCAGCGGAACAGGAGGTCGTATTCCAACCGTTCCATCAAAAGCCGCTCCGAGCGGATCGAATAGAACGCCTGCAAAAGCATCGCCCGCAGCAGCTTCTCCGGCGGGATAGATGGCCGTCCGATCGGCGAATATAGCGCCGCGAACTCACGCTCCAGCCTCGACAGGGCTTCAGTCACGATCGTCCTGATCGCCCGCAATGGATGATTGCGCCGAACCCGGACCTCAAGGTCCATCAAGAAGCTCGGCCGCTTCAGCCAGGTCGGCCATCGCATCACCAGCGATCCGCAAAAGGGCAAGTCGCGCGGCGCCGGCTGGGAGTTCGTCCATGTCTGCATCGACGACGCCTCCCGCATCGCCTTCTCGCAAATCCTGCCCGACGAGAAAAAGGAAAGCGCCATCGCCTTCCTCAAGGCGGCGGTCGCCTATTACGCCAGCCTCGGCGTTGCGATAGCCCGCGTCATGACCGACAACGGCTCCTGCTACAGGTCGAAGGCCTTCGCCAAGGCCTGCCGCGATCTCGGCCTCAAGCATGTCACGACAAGGCCCTATACACCCAAGACCAACGGCAAGGCTGAGCGCTTCATCCAGACCGCGCTCAGGGAGTGGGCCTACGCCATTGCCTACCCGACATCCGACCACCGCGCCGCCGAACTGCCGGTCTGGCTGCACAGATACAATTGGCATCGCCCCCACGGCAGCTTAAAGTCAAAACCACCCATCAGTCGCCTCGCCTTAACCGAGGACAACCTGTTGAGGCTCCACATCTAGGGCTGCACGCGCGGTGACGAAAGCATGGCCGTTACCGCGGAACGTTCCGTTGTGCTCTCCCGGCTCACACCTGTCGAATTTTCGATCAATAAGAACGAGAGCTGTCGGCAGGCCATAGCCCGATATCGACTTGGCCATTGAGACGATGTCCGGACGGAGCCCCGCTGCTTCGAAGGTGAAGAATGCATCGGTCCGACCAACACCGGCTTGAATGTCATCTACGATTAGCAGAGCTCCGTGTCTGCGCCCAATGGCTGCTACTTTGCGCAACCATGCCGCTTCGGCGACATTTAGGCCGCCTTCGCTCTGAACTGTCTTGACAATCACCGCCGCCGGGGCGTCTACCCCGCTGGAGGAATCCGAGAGCAGGTGATCAAGGTAATCGGCGGTGTCTACAGCGGATCCAAGATAGCCGTCATAGGGTAGCCGCGTGACGCCGCCGAGCAGCTGGCCGGCACCTGCGCGGTGATATCGGTTGCCGGTGCAAGAGAGAGCGCCAAGGCTCACGCCATGAAAGCCGTTGGTGAAGGCTATGATGTTGGGCCGACCAGTGATCTTGCGCGCTAACTTGAGGGCAGCCGCGACCGCGTTATAGTTGTCGCGGCATAAGGATCGTTTCGGGGAATTCTCGCAGAAAAGACTCCTTGGCTTCGTTATACAGATCGAGGCCATGGGTGATGCCGTCACTCGCAATGTAGTCTGCGAGTGCGGACTTCAGCTTGGGCGGTTGTGCCCATAGTTTAAACTTGAGCAACCCATAAGAAGGTCGGTATAGGCTGTACCATCTCGCGCAAACAGCTGAGCCCCCCGTGCCCTCGCGAAACGACGGGAAAGCTGCGAGCGTAGCTCCGCACTTCGGACTCAAGATGGTTGAAGATCGCAAATTCGTCCCCGTCATCTGGTGCACTTCGGTCAGTCATCGTTGCCTCCTTATTTGGGTATTGGCTAAGGCAGGCCAGCGGGCATGCCCGCAGCGCTAATGGAGCACGATAGGGCCGGTGGCTATCGTGTACTCGCTCTTATGCTGCCCCTTAAAATGGGATATCGCGGTCGAAGCGCGCAGCCTGCCGGATTGGCGCGTGCAGATCCCGAGCCACTCCTACGAAGAGCAACTTGGACGCCCTGTTGCTGAGCGTCACCCTGGCCTCAATGTGCGTCACGCCCCCGGGTTATTGCGGCCCAGCTCGAGAGGAGCTGGGAAGCCACGCTCAGGCGCGTGGAGACCTGCGAGGCCCGGCTCACCGAAGTCCAGCGTGTGGAGCCTGTCGACGTAATCCCTGACTTCGCGGGCCTCGCCCAAGATCTCGAGGCTGCCTGGAATGCGCCGGGTGTCGACATGCGCTGTCGTCAGCAACTGCTGCGCGCGCTCATCAAGGACATCGTGGCGGACGTCGATGACGATGCGCGCGACGTGATCTTGACCATCCACTGGCATGGAGGCCAGCACTCCCAGATACGGGTTCGCAAGCCCAAATCCGGAGAGCATAGCCAGCGTACGCCTGAGGAGGCTCTGGCGATCATGCGATCCATGGCAACGCGATGGTCGGATGCCAAAATCGCCGCCACACTCAACCGCATGGGCATGCAGACCGGTCAGGGAAAAACCTGGACCGCGCGTCGCGTCCAATCGCTGCGCACGGTGCATAAAATCAGCGGCTATCGCTCCTCCGACAAGAATGGCGAGTGGCTCACCATGTCGGATGCGGCCGCGAAGCTCGGCGTGTCGCACGTCAAAATCCGCCGTTTCATCAGGGATGGCCTCTTGCCCGCCGAGCAGGTCATGCGCGGCGCGCCCTACCAGATTCGCGCCAGCGACCTCGAAGATAAGCGGATCAAGGCCGATTTGGCGCGCAATACTCCGCGTCGCATCCACGACGACAACCAAGAATCGCTGTTTTCCGCCATTTGAAAAGGGGATGCATAATGAATCAGTCTTCGCGATGCCGCGCAGGGCTCGCTCGGCTGCATTGTTGGATAGGCAGATCCGCCCGTCGTCGAGGAACCGGGCGAAGGATGACCAGCGGCGCAGCATGTAGTTGAAGGCCTTGGTCAGATCGTGTCCGCGCGAGAGCTTGTCGCGCGTCTCGATCATCCAGGTCTCGAGCTCCGTGACCTGCGGCACGCTCCGCTCCTGGCGGACGGCGTGGCGTTGGGCCGGCGACAGGCCGTTGATCGCGCGCTCGATATCGAACAGGGCATCGATGCGCTTCACGGCTTCAACCGCGAGCGGATAGACCAGGTTGGGCTTCTCGCCGTGCGCCTTCTTGCGCGCCGCCGCTTCGACATCGGCCAGCTCGAACACTTTGCGCCGGCTGTGGGCCCAGCAGCTGGCTTCCAGAATAGGCGCCGGCTGACGGGCCGCCGCATAGAGATCGCCATAACCACCAAAGGCATCGGCCTGCAGAATGCCGCTCCAGCCGGCAAGATGCGCCGCGGAATGTTCGCCTCGGCGATCGCGGGAATAGTAGAACACCGCCGCCGGCGGATCGACATCGCCGAATGGTCGGTCATCACGCACATAGGTCCATAATCGGCCGGTATCGGTCTTGCCCTTGGCCAGGACCGGCACCGTCGTGTCGTCGCCGTGCAGACGTGAAGCGGCCAGCACATGGGCTTCGAGTCGCTTGAACAGCGGCATCAGCGCCGCGGCGCCGGCGCCGACCTGGTCGGCGAGCGTCGACAGGCTGAGTGGCACGCCTTCGCGGGCATAGCGTTCAGCCTGGCGGTTGAGCGGCTGATGCTGTCCGAACTTCTCGAACAGGATCATCGCCAGCAGGCCGGGACCGGCCCAGCCGCGCGGGGTGGCGTGGAACGGCGCCGGAGCCTGGCTGATCGCCTCGCAGTCGCGGCAGGTGAACTTCTCCCGCACGTGTTGGATCACCTTCCATTGCCGCGGCACCACCTCCAGCGTCTCGGTGATATCCTCACCCAGCCTGCGCAGCCGATGACCGCCGCAGCAGTGGCAAGCGGTCGGCGCCGGCTCGACCACGCGTTCGCGCGGCAGGTGCTCGGGAAATGGCTGGCGCGCCGGTCGTTTGCGCATGTAAGGCGCCACCTCGGTGGTCCGGGCCGCGGCCTGTTCGGCGGCGATCTCGTCTTCCGTTGCCGCGCTCTCGAGTTCTTCGAAGGTGAGCTCCATCTGGTCGTGCAGGCGGGCGGAACGTTCAGAACTCTGACCACCGCCACTATGGCCCCGGGCGCGAATGCCGCGGCCAGGATCCGGCACTGATCCTCTTCACGCCAAGGACGACGACGCTCCGGTCCGGTCAATAACGTCACATGGCTCATGCTGTGCTGCTAACTACGCTCGAAAGGACGACCTTAAGAGCGCAGCTTCGCTACCGGGCCATGCTCCCGCAAGGCGGCCCTCGCCGGAGGCGTACTAGCGTTCGAACTTTTCCAGCATGTTCTCTCCGGCAACACATGACTGAGCCGACATTAGCTTGCACGCGTCATTCTAAAAGGCGTGTTGGATTTGAGGTTTAGCTGCATCCTTCGACGTTCCAGAAGAGGCCCATCATTGGCTCCAGCCTCGTTTGTCATCGAGACCAAACACCCCCATGGCGGCGTGCTGCGATAAACTACTATGCCTACGGAACCGAAAGATTGCGTTTCCCGAATTAAATAGAATGACCGGATTTCGGCCGACATCGACTATCAAGCCAAGTATGTCTTGCAAAATCCGCTCAATGTTCATGGTTCATCCAAAGTATCCTGAGCACTGATCTTGTCATGGCACCTCAAGGCAGCAGCAGCGATATGGCTAGCATCTGATCGAGCTGGCGTAAGTCTACAGATTCATTCGTCACCTCATCATGGTCTGGCGGCTGGGACCCAACTTCGTTGCAACTGCCGAAATGCTCAGCCCTTGGGCCAGCTCGGCTATCGCAGCCAGACCGCCAGATCAGAAAGAGCACGCTTGCGAAATACGTCAGCTGGAGGAGCAGCGAACAAGCCAGCGTTATGACGACTACTGTGCCGATGGAATAAGAAGCGAAGTAGACAGTCAGTGCGGTGCTGCACAGCACCAGCCCCAGGACGCGACAAAAGATTCTAAAGGGCAACGCCGTTCTCCTGGTTTTGTCTCCTCAGATCATGCTGCGACCTGGTCGGCCGCAACATGGGTCTGGCAGTTCTTCGGGCAGACGCGGGCGCAGGCTCCGCAGCCAATGCAGCGGCCGGCATGATCGACGACCATGATCATGCGATTGAGCTCGCCATCGAAATCGTCATCCTCGTCGTCGCAGGCGCCCAGGATTTCACCCGCGTCATCGACGCCGTAAAGATGCATGACCTCGCGCGAGCAGACTTTGAAACAGCGGCCGCAGCCGATGCAGGTCGTACCGTCTATAGCGGTGAGATATTCCGGCATCCATCCGGAGCCGTCGCGGGTGGTGAATGTGCTCCTCATCGTAACTTCTTCATTGCAGCGAGCTCTCTCTTGGCACCATCCAACTCGGCAAAAACGGCGGACGTTTCCTTGGCAACGTCCTCTATCTCCGTCCATTTTCCCGGGAGATCCTCTGCAAGGTCGCGCAATTTCATCTTGGCGACTGCTGCGCGCAGCTGAAGCTTTCGGACTTTCTTCCCCATTTCATCTAGCTTTGACATAGACCCTTCCTCGAAATCGGTTTCATCACGCCGGCGCCACACCCGGACCGGCTTCAGTGGCTGCGGTCGCATCGTCGATCAGTTTCGCACCGGCCTCAGCCAGTTTCCGGAGCATCTCGAAGCCGAACCGATGAACGTCTTGCCAGAACGACCAACTGCCCGGCCATGGAAGGCATGCGGCCCCAAGTCCTCGTGAATTTCATCTCCATCATTGCCGATGTCATCAGGCCGGAGCGCTCCTCGAATCGCGAGCCCGACGGCGGTTTGGAACAAGTCGAGCCTCCACAGCACGTCAGGATCGGGATCATCGATGACAGGCATCCCAGGGCGCTGTTTTCTGGTGACGATCAAGTCGGCCAGCAGCGTGGCGTCCGATTTGCCTTCCCACGAGCCGTAGGAGTCTTGAGCACGGATCAGCCGCACGAGGCATTTGACGACGGGGTGGCAAGGGCCGCCTCGTCCTCGGCGACAGCAGGGCTGACCGCGGCTTCAGGCATTTCATATTCTCCTCCTTGCAGTCTTCTTCCTCGATGGAGATTTCCTCTTTCGGAGACGCCTGCTTCGGGCAGACTTGCGCAGCCGACGCCCGGCTCGGGGCGGCCGATACCACCCAAGTGACGTTCCTGTGGCCGACCTTGGGCGCGTCCTCGACTGCGAGGTCTTCCACCACGGCCAGAATTCACGTCGAACATCACTTCCGCCGCGATGCGGCCGCAGGTCATCGCAAGATACCAACCTCGAACCTGCTGCAAACGATCCGCCCTGTGCTGCATGGGGCCCGCTTGCTGCGGCCACGCCAGGGCAATGGATGAACCGGCCAGTAAACATTCCGACCACCCCCTTTCTTAAGTATTCTTCTCGTCCGGCCGCGCTTTGGCACCTCCGGGAAGCTTGTTTTGCGGAGCCGCACAGAGAGCGCCGTAACAAACCTTCCCGCCTCTGTAGTTGGCCAGGGCCTGCAGCAAATCCGGTAGAAGGTGGTCTTTCAGTTCGTCCGGGATAGGCTCCGGACCGTCCAGCGACTTCAGTGTCAATTCGACCAACTCGATCGCGCGATCGTTGTTGCCGTTATGGTGATAGTACCGGGCGACAGCTGGATAAGACCGGTACTTAGGGCTGTCGCCTTGCGGGGGATTCAGCGCCAGGATGTGTTCGGACAGTTCCTTGCCCATCGCGAAGCGCTCGGCAGGGGGAAGGCGCGAATGGTCATTAGCCGGGTGGAAAAGTTGGTCTAGCGCCGCAACCATCCAGTCCTCGGAGTTTTTGTCGATCGCGTCGCGAACCAATTGGCGCATGACGGGCAAGCCGGTCCACATGTCTTGAATTTTGTGAAGCAGCAGATGCGCATGAGCCAAGCGGAAATTGATGTCGTCCGGCATCAAAGCGATGCCCTCTTCGATCGCCCAGAGCGCCGTCTTCCAATCTTCCAACTTCACCGCCGCCCAGAATCTGTCATCGATCGGCTGCTTCAACGCTTGTTCGCGCGCCATGGGTTCGCTTGTGGCGATCCGCTCCGTATCGGTGGCTTTAGCTTTATCGCTGATGCGCCAGCTGCCGTTGAGCACTTTCGGCAAAACCTCATCGAGTTGGCTGGGATGACCGATAAAGGCGATGTGGTCGTCTCGGTCGACCACGAACGAGGTCGGAAGCCCAACAGAAAAGCTGGGTTTCATCCAAAGCTTGTTCATTTCACCTGTGTGGTCGAACGCGATCCGATAGTTCAGATGCGAGCACTTTTCGGTCAACCACGCGTCCAACTTGGTTCGAGCCTCAACGGCCGTTGGAGCGTCTTCATCAGCCGCGACGCCGACGACCTCAAGTCCGCCGCCCTTGTATTTTTCCTGGAGCCGCATCAGCTGGAGCATCTCCGCCACACATAGTTCGCACCAAGTTGCCCAAATTCGACGATATAGACTTTGCCGGGCTGGAAGTTCGCAAGGGGCTTGCCACGCAGCCAGTCCTCCACTTTGATCGAAGGAGCCGGTGACCCCATCCGCAACATCATTTTGCTCTCCAAAGCTGTTGCCAAAGGTTGCGTGACCTTATGCGCAAGCTTGTTCCCCCTTTGAGACGGGGCACGAGGGTTCAACGAAGGGGAGCATCGCTCGTCTTGCGCATCTGCATGCAGTCAGCCTTCACTCAGTGTTGCTGAATCTCAATTCGCAAAGGCCGTGCCAACGCGCTCAGCGGGCAGTAAGCGCATGAATCGCTAGAAAAAGCCTCCAAATGCCAAGATGGCCGGTTGTATTGAACGCGACGTGCTTTCTGCCGCTGTCAGGTTTTGGACAAGCATCACGCGCTTCGCGTCGGCAGAAAAGCGTGGCCCGGACGACTCAATATGCATTCGGGCCGAGGGACGAGGCCGATGGACATCATGACTGCGTTGGCTACCGCCAGGCTCGTCATCATCGTCCGCTTCACGCCACCGGCTTGAGCGTCTTACCGTTCCGGTCCGGAGGTAGCGATCTCGGCATTTGCGATTGCGAGGGGCCGCTCCATCCGAGCGCGGCCTGTGCCCCCTCGCCCGCCTTGCGATTGAATTCCTGGGCTGGCGACATCGGAGTTTTTCACGACGAAGCCGGTCCAGCTGTAGCTCGCCAATACCGCCATTCTCAGACCAATGATGATGTCGTGGCGAAAAAGGCCAGGATGAGTGCCGGCGCGTGTCGGCCGGTGAACTCTCCGAGTTCCTGCTTTGTGCCGATATTTTCTGTGTTCCCTTTGCTCAGGCGCTGCAGGCACCGCTTGGTGCGAATGTGAGGATTGTCGGAATTTGACCAGCCCCAAAGACCCTCGGGCGCCACGCGGGTCGGGCCCGGACCGACTGAACCGCTGAAGATGCGGCCGTCCTCACCCTAAACCCGGCTATCGTGCCAGACGGTGACAACGTGATTGATACGATCGATTCCTGCCGAACCCGGCGAGAGCCGACCGTCCCGAATCGAAGTTGAGGGGCGTCGTCCTCGGCACGGTCATCGCGTTGTTCAGCTCCCGGCCAGTAGTCAAGAGAGATCATGATACCGCCTATACGATGCCGCTACGGATCGGAACTCGGCCTGCCGCGCTGAACGACTCTCTTTGACCTGACGCCGACCTGCGAAGCCGTGATCTTCACTGCATTGAGGACTGCCCATATCTCTGCCCGGTGTTGGTCTCCGCGTTATGGATCATCTCGGGCGAGCAGAACCCCGAACGCGAGACGTCCGCGATGTTCTCGGCGATGGCGCTTGCAGATTGGCTCCGAGGAGCTTCGCGAAACTGAGCGCGTTTGCCTCAATGTTTCTCCGACTTGGATCAGGATAGGTGATCCAGGGAGTAGAGCTTCGAACAGCGTCGGTGCTGCTTTGGAATCCGTCAGCGAGCCAAAAACAACGGCAATGACGGCTTCCCAACTATCCATCTCGTCACGCCGCCAAAGAGTCGCTCACGTAGCCTGCGGTTGCCATAAGCGCCCATGACTATCATGTCGGCAGACGTGTCGATTGCGTGCTGCGCTAGCACCGTTGCTGCCGATTTTCCGGCGCTCGCCAGCAGGTCAACCGACACCCGAGCACCGTGCCGAGTGAGATAGGCAGCGATATCGGCTCCCGGCTCGGTACCGTTTCCGGTGCAGGTCGCCTCCGGATCGACTAGTGCGACACGAACTTCCTCAGCACCGGCTAGCAGTTCCAGCGCTTCCCGAACCGAACGGGACGCCTCGACTCGCGAATCCCAGCCGACCAGCACGCGCCGTGGAGACAGAGTCGCCTCAGCGCCCTCCGGCACGACAAGCACCGGCTTTCCGGTGTCGAACAGGCTGCCGTTGATAACAAGGGGACCGACGTTAATGTCGTTGAGAAGTGCGGGGCCGACGATTGTCAGGTCGTTGCAGAGCGCCCGCTGTCGCACCGCGTCACCGATGCTGGCCTGATCGCAGTTGGCAATATCGACATCATAGCACCGCCACGTGGCTCTCAGCAGTTTGTGAATTTCCCTGGATGTTTTTTCCAAACTGGCTATGTCCTGTGAAAATGTCTCGATTTGCCTGTACCGTTTTTCCAATCTGGCAATGGCCTGTGCGCGTTGTTTAGGCCATTCGGGGATGCCATCGCCTAGCGGCGGAGGCGACATAACGAGCCGAGGAGGCGACATAATCAGTACGGAAAGATTCGCGCCGACCTCGGCACACAAGCCGGCAGCTGTTCTGACGTCCTGATCGGAGTGGTCGGCTCCCGTCACGCTGAGTACGCTTTTGAAGGCCATCTGACTGCTTCTTTCTAAGTATGTCGGACCTGTAGGCGCGTTCGAAGCCGCAAGACTTGCCCTCAGCCTGACGTAGATGGGAAATGGCACTCCGCCCGTTCGCTATTTAGTCGTCCGGCTTCTCGAGCGAGTAACCGGCCGACCTGACGGTGCGAATGACGCTACCTGGCGAGGCCGCCTTCAGCGCCTTCCTAATCCGGCTGATATGGACGTCGACAGTGCGTGCACCGATATGGATATTGTCCGGCCAGGCCGCGTCGATCAGCTCGTCTCGGCTGAAGACCTTGCCGGGAGCCTCAAGAAAATGTCGCAGCAGGTTGAACTCGAGAGGTCCGAGATGAATGTCGTGGCCATTACCGCGAACCCGATGGGCATCGAGCTTCATCTCAAGGCTGCCGCAACAGAGCCAGCTGCCGTTTTCGATCCCGTTTGAACCCGGCTTCGGCAGCGCCAGCTTCGCCCGCAGACAGTCAAGCAGCGTGGCTGGCGCGATCGGCCGCACAAAGCTCTCGTCAATGCCTGCTTTCAACAGATCGAGGTGCTGGTTCTCGGCGCCCGGCGCGATCAGGGCAATGACGGGCAAGCCGCCGGTGCGTGGCTCGCTCTTGAGCCGCGCGCAAATTCTGGAGCCCGTCGCGCTTGCTGGCCCGCAGTCCAGCACGACCGCCTGGAGCTCCCGTTCATCGGCGAATTCGAGAGCTTCGTCCACGCCGCCCGCCGGCTCAGTTGTGAAGCCGTCCAGCCCCAGAATGTGGCTGAGGAACAGATACAACTCCGCATCTTGCGAACAGATCAGGACCAGTGGCTTCATCAGCGCTACCCCAAGAACCAGATCGGCCCCGACCGCCTCAGCTGAGTGGGTTGGCCATGGCCTGTCCTCAGAACCTGACATGATGCCCTTGCTTGAAAATCGGTTCCATTACGCCCGCGCCACCTCGGGATGAGCCTCAATGGCTGCGGTCGCATCGCCGGCCAGTTTGGTACCGGCCGCGGCGAGTTTCCAGAACGTCTCGAAGCCGAACCGGTGGACGTCGCGCAGGGTCTTCGACAGAACGACCAACCGCCCGGCCGTGAGAAGCACGCGCCCAAAGCCCTCATGGCTCATCTCCATCATCGGCGATGCCATCAGGCCGGAGCGCTCCTCGATCGCAAGCCCGACGGCGGTGTAAAACATCTCGAGCCTCCACAGCACGTCCGGATCGGGATCGCCGATGATCGGGATCGCACGGCGCTGTTCCCTGGTGATGATGAAGTCGCCCAGCAGCTCGGCGTCCGATTTGCCTTCCCAGGACCCGTGGGAATCATGAGCCCGGACCAGCCGCACGAGGCATTTGACGAACGGGGCGGCAAGGGCCGCCTCGTCTTCGGCGACAGCAGGGCTAACCACGGCGTCAGACATTTCGCCTACTCCTCATTCAGTCCTCGTCCTCGAAGGACGGTTTGTGTGCGGCAACACCTGCCTGCGCCAGCACCTTGCGCAGCCAAGGGGGAGGACACGTCCTGAGCATCATCTGCGTGCGCAACAGCACCTCTTGGATGGTTTGGGGGTGCGGCACTTTGATCGGATGAATTTTTGCCGAAACAACCTTGGCTGCCGAAGGCCCCCCGATTGCCAGACAAAAGAGGAGATGACAGCCCTTCAGCGCCTCCACCTTCGGCGTGATGCGGTCGTCGCCCTCAGTCCGATGCTTCCCGCTCTCGTCGGAAACGTCATCGAAGGCCACGGCTTCCACGAGATTCCACTCCTCGCGCATTACGTCGTAGACAGCAAAGCGCCTGGCCGACCCGAAATGGGCGTTGAGGTTCTTCATGTCCTGCGTGGCGATCGCCACGCGCAATGCGCCGGCTTGGCGTTCCGGCGTCGGTGCGTGAACCTCGTCAGTGACGAGCGAGAGGCGACGAACGGAGCTCATCTGGCATTTCTCGCTTACGGAGTGGATCAAGCGCCTCAGGCGTCGGCGCGTGCCGGTTGGCTTCAAAAATGTTGGCGACCTCGAAGATCAGGTCGCGGGTCCCCTGGTAGAGGATTGTGAGCTTGTGCTGGCTGCCGAGCCGGTCGAAGATCGGGAAGCCGACTCGCATGAGCGGAATGCCGAGGCGCTGCGCCGCCTGGCGGCCGTGGGAATGGGTGACGAGAAGATCAGCGCCGGCGCCAAGAGTTTCCAAATCGCCGAGATCGCCGATTTGAACCGACTGCGCCGGTACTTCCTCCAAAATTTTCGACATGTCGGTCGTGGTGACCGCCGCCGCGATTTCGGAGCCCATGCCGATGAAGAAGCTTGCGAGTTGGTAGAGTTGGTCTGGTTCAGCAGCGATCGCAATTTTCTTGCCTCCAAAGTGGAAATGTCCGTCGAGCAACGCGTCCTGCAACTGCGCCCGGCCACGGCGCACCCCAGCCGGCGCCGCCGCGCCCGAAACCGCGGACAGCAGCGAGACGAACCGGTCGGCGTCCTTCAATCCAGTCAGCGCCTGGAACAGCACGTAAGGCACGCCGGTCAACCTCTGCAGCAACTCGGCCGGGCGGCGCATATGCTCACCGATGACGATACATTGCTCGGCCGTGCCAAGCTCGCGGATATCCTCGACGCTGGTGCCGCCATAGGTGGTCGTGACCCAGCGGTCGGGCACCGTACCGTCGAGCGAGCCGGAGACGTCCGGCAGAATCACGGGCTTCAGTCCAAAGCTTTCAACCATCTCACGTAAATGCTCGATATCAGCCACAGTGAGGTTCCAGCCAGGCAGGATCACGATCTTCTTCGACTGCCGCGCCTGCTCGCCGGGCCGTGTAATCCTTTCGATCATCGCGGTGACAGCCTTGGCCCAGCCCTCTTCGATCGCGCCGTCGAAATCCGGTGTGTTGGCTAGCACCACCTCCGTACCCGCGAGTTCTTCCCTGCGCTTCAGCCTGACATTGGCGATATCTCCTGCGCAGTCTTCGCCCCGGGTTTCCACCAGCGCCGTCGTGCAGACCCCGATCAGCGTTGGCTTTGTGCGGGCCTTGAGGTTGAGGATCGCCTCTTCCAGATGGTCTGCCCCGCCAAGGATCGTCGCCACCTCGTCCATCGCCGTGGTCTGCAAGGGGATGGCTTCCTTGAAATGCCGCACGAACAGCACGAGCGCGAAGCTGGTGCACCCCTGGCTACCGTGGAACAACGGCATCGCGCCGTCGACCCCCAGGAAGGCGAAGGCGGCACCCAACGGCTGCGATGACTTCAGCGGATTGACCGCCGCCGCTTTGGTCTGGGGAAGGATACGGACCATCCGCTTTCCTCAACACTCGCCGAAATCGTCGGCCATCGTGCCGGCGAATTCCTGGACAACATGCAAGGTCGCGGTCTCGCTTTTCGTGCTCGGCAGTTCCTCCCTCACCGCAGGCTGGCAATCCCATGGTGCCGGTTTCCGCACCTGGCGCCAGATCGGGTTATGAATGGCGAGGTCGATCTGGCGTACGAGTTCCACCATGCCGTCATAGCCGGCGTAAGGACGTTGGCGCTCCTGGTTGATATCGAGCCAGGCTGTCTTGGCCTTCAGCGCGATGAATTGCGTGCGCCCGCCCGACAGCATGATATCGGCCTTGTGTTCTGAGAGCATGGCGTAAAGCTCGCGCGGCGTCATCTGCTCGAACATGTGGTTGTCGTCCTTGAGGATCTGCTTGATGCGCTCCTTGTCTCCGACGGTCGACTTCTTGACAGAGGTGCCGACGATCTCGATGCCGATCTCCATCAGCGCATGGACGACCGACCAGGACTTCACACCGCCGGTGTTGAGCAGCACGCGCTTGCCTTCGAGCCTCGGCCGGTAGGCCGCGAGCTTCTTCCAAGCGATCGCCTCCTCATCTGCAATCAATGCCTCGGTGCGGCCGAGGATCTCCGGATCGGCACCCTTCTTCACGAGCAGCTGAGAGATCTGTCGGAGCGCTTCCGAGGTGTCGGTGATGCCGTAGAAGGAGCCCTCGAAGAACGGAATATCCCAGCGCTGCTCCATCTTGCGGGCGAGATTGATGAGCGCGGTCGAGCACACCATCATAGCCGCCCGGGCGCGGTGCGCGGAGGCAATGTCGAGGTAACGCGCGTCGCCCGGAATGCAGGCGCGCACCCGGATGCCCAGCCGATCAAGGAGCGGCTTCACCAGCCAGAATTCGCCCGAGAGGTTGAATTCGCCAAGAATGTTGATGTCGTAAGGGCCGGCATCGTCGGGCTCCACCGTGCCGATGACATGCTCGAGCAACGCCTCGCCGGCAAGCTTGTTGCCAAGATTCTTGGAGCCGACGAAGCCCGGCGCATTGACCGGCACCACCGGTAGGCCGAACTTTTCCGCCGCGCGCTTGCAGACGGCCTCGATGTCGTCGCCGATCAGCGCCGTCACGCAGGTCGGATAGACGAAGATACCCGGCGGCCCATACGCTTCCTTGATCTCGCGGATCGCTTTGAAGAGCTTCCGCTCGCCCTGCCCCAGCACAACGTCGAGTTCGGTGAGGTCGGTCGTGAAGCTTGTGCGCCACAGCGTTGGCCCGGACGAAGCCGCACCGCGGTTGTCCCAGGAATTGCCCTCGCAGGCGAGCGGCCCATGGATCAAATGCGCAACGTCGGTGATCGGCTGCAGCACGATCTTGGCGCCATCGAAGGCACAGCCGCCGGCCGCCGCCCCGGGGGTCAGTGGCTTCGAACAGCCCTCCTTGCGCGCCTTGGCATCCTTGCGGCGGTTCTGCTCGCAGGCGGGCTCGTTGAAGACATCCTGGATTTTGGCTCTGAGCGAGGACATTGCGTCGGTCTCCAAAGTCCCTTGGGAAGACGACCGGCCAAAGCCGACCGTCACGCTTAGCGGGTGAGGTCATACGAATAGTCCGTCACGCCCGTCTCGCTTGTCTCGCGATCGAGCTTGTCGAAGATCTTGTCGAGGATCGTCGTCAGGACGCGCAACCCGCCTTGGTAGCCCATAATGGCAAACCGATGGTGATGGTGGCGGTCGAAGATCGGAAACGTCAGCCGGATCAGCGGCGTGCCGGCGTCGCGCTCCAGATACTTGCCATAGGAGTTGCCGATCAGCAGGTCGACCGGCTCGGTGAAGAGCAGCGAGCGCATCGCCCAGAGGTCCTTGCCCGCCCAGACTTGAGCATCCTTGCCGAAGGGCGATGATGCAAGCAGTTCCTTCAACTCCGCTTCCCATGCCGAGGTGCCGTTGGTGGCGAGGCAATGGGTCGGCTCGCCGCCCGTCTCCATGATGAAGCGGGCCATGGCGTAGACAAAGTCCGGATCGCCGTAGATGGCGTATTTCTTACCGTGCAGCCAAGATTGGCTGTCCGCCATGGCGTCAACAAGTCGGCCGCGCTCCAGGCGGATTGCCTCGGGGATTTGCTTGCCGGAAATCGCGGAGACCTCCATCAGGAAGTCGTCGGTCGCCTGGACTCCGAGAGGGTAATGGAACGAGGCAGTCGCCTGCCCTACCCCCTCGCAATACTCCAGTGTTTTTCGGGTGTTGTAATGCTGTAGCGAAAGTGTCGCCTCGGCGTTGAGTGCCTTCCTCACGTCTTCGATCTTCGTGCCGCCGTCGTACATGCGGTATTCGCCGTCCGACGGCGTGTCGAACTGGTCAGAGGCGTCTTGGATGAAGGTATAGGACACGCCCAGCAGATCGAGCAGGCGCTTAAGTTCCCGGTTGTTGCCAACGCAAAAGCCGTCAAAACCCGGAATGATGTTGATGGTTGCCTCGGCTTCCGTGCGCTCCTCGCCTTTCCAGAAATGCTCCAAAATGCCCTTGACCGTAACGTCATAGCCGTCGACATGGCTACCGACGAAGGCCGGCGTGTGGGCGAAGGGCACGTCGAAGTCGCGCGGAACCGAGCCTTGGTCCTTGGCGTTCTCGATGAAGCTGTGCAGGTCGTCGCCAATGACCTCCGCCATACAAGTGGTCGAGACGGCGATCATCTTCGGGTCGTAGAGTTTGTACGTGTTGGCGAGCCCGTCGACCATGTTCTTCAGGCCACCGAACACTGCCGCGTCCTCGGTCATCGAGGAGGAAACTGCCGAAGCAGGCTCCTTGAAATGGCGCGACAGGTGCGAGCGGTAATAGGCCACGCAGCCCTGGCTGCCGTGGACGAAGGACATGGTTCGCTCAAAGCCTGCGGCCGCGAACACCGCGCCGAGCGGCTGGCAGGCCTTGGCGGGGTTCACGACAAGCGCTTCGCGACCGAGGTTCTTTTCGCGGTATTCCCACGTCTTGGTGAATTCGCGTTGGTCGGTAACGATCTGGTCCGGGTGAGGACATTCGAAATTCAGCCTCTTCTCGGCGAGCATCTGCCTGTATTCCGGCTCGCGGAACAGGGGCGCGTGGTCGAGAACTTTTTCAGCCGACTGCGGCATGGGTGGTTACCTCTTCTCCATCTGGCCGCGCCATACGGCGGCACAGGGACGTCGAAACGTTTCAGGTCTCCCGCGGACAAACGGCCACAGGCGTTCAACGGCCTCCCGGCTTCCGGGAGGCCAGATTTTCATTCGGCTGCGATCGCCGCCGACGGCTCGGCTTTTTTCTTCCAGGGGGCGTCGTAGAGGTTCCAGACCGGGTTGTTGATGGCCAGATCCATGTCGCGGGCGAAGATGGCGAAGCCGTCGTAGCCGTGATACGGGCCGGAATAATCCCAGGAATGCATTTGACGGAACGGTATGCCCATCTTCTGGACCGGGTACTTTTCTTTGATGCCGGAGCCCACGAGATCAGGACGGATCCCCTCGATGAACTTCTCCAGCTCGTAACCAGTCACGTCGTCATAGATCAGCGTGCCCTTCTTCACGTAGTGGCCAGTGCGCTGATAGTCGTCGTTGTGGCCAAATTCATAGCCAGTGCCGACGATCACCATGCCCAGATCCTCATATGCCGTGACGACGTGACGGGGGCGCAGCCCGCCGACATAGAGCATCACCGTCCTGCCTTCGAGGCGCGGCCGGTACTTGGCGATGACGGCATCGACCAACGGCCGGTATTTGGCGATGACCGCCTCGGCCTTGGCCTCGATTTCCGGCCCGAAATGCTTGGCTATCTTGCGCAGAGAGGCTTCGGTCTGGGAGGGGCCGAAGAAATTATACTCCATCCAGTCGATGCCATACTTTTCCTCCATGTGCCGGCAGATGTAGTTCATCGACCTGTAGCAATGGATGAGATTGAGCTTGGCCTTTGGCGCTCGCTCTATTTCGGCCAGCGTAGCGTCGCCCGACCAGTTGCCGACCACGCGCAGGCCCATCTCCTCGAGCAGGATGCGCGAAGCCCAGGCGTCGCCGCCGATATTATAGTCGCCGATCACATTGACATCGTACGGGCCGGCCTCGAACTCGACCTCCTTCTTCTCGAACACCCAGTCGCGGATCGCGTCGTTGGCGATGTGGTGGCCGAGTGATTGCGAGACGCCGCGGAAGCCCTCGCAGCGCACCGGCACGATCGTCTTTTCGTGCTCCTTGGCCTTGTTGCGGGACACCGCTTCAGTGTCGTCGCCAATCAGGCCGATTGGGCATTCGGATTGCACAGTCATGCCCTTGTTCAGCGGAAACAGTTCCTCGATCTCGTCGATGATCCGTTCCAGCTTCTTGTCGCCGCCGAAAACAATGTCCTTCTCCTGGAAATCGGAGGTGAACTGCATCGTGACAAACGTGTCGATGCCTGTCGTGCCGACGTAGTAGTTTCGGCGTTGCGACCAGGAATATTGCCCGCAGCCGACCGGGCCGTGCGAGATATGGACCATATCCTTGACTGGGCCCCACACCACGCCTTTCGAGCCGGCATAGGCGCAGCCGCGAATGGTCATCACCCCGGGGATGGACTTGATGTTCGATTTTACCTCGCATTCGGAAAGGACCTCGTTTTCCTCGCCAGCCTCGTCGCCGCTCTTTGCGACGCTGAGGTGCTTCTTGCGGCGCTTCGCCGCCTTGTCAGGATATTGCGACAGCACCTCCTCGATAAGCTTCGCATGGAGGGCGCCGTCATTCTCGTATTCCAGGCTCATGGGACCTCTTTCAAAGGTTCAGGGTGACGCCTCACCGACGAGGCGCCGTTCTTCGAAAGGCGCGCCAGGTCAGGCCGCGCCCCCAGTCAGTAGCGGCCGTTACTGTGCGGCCGCCTTGGCCGCTTCCTTGACCTGAAGCTCGGCAAGCATCTGCTCATCCGTCTTCATGATGCCGAAGTCGAGCAGCATGTCCTCGAGCTCCTCCATGGTGATCGGGGTTGGGATGGTGCCCTGGCCCGAATTGGCATGGATCTTCTCGGCCAGCGCCCGGTATTCCCCGGCCTGCTTGGAGTCCGGCGCATATTGAATGACAGACATCTTCCTGAGTTCGGCGTGCTGGACGATGTTATCGCGCGGCACGAAGTGGATGAGCTTGGAATTGAGCCTGGAAGCCAGCGCTTCGGCGAGGTCGAGCTCGCGATCGGTTTGGCGCTCGTTGCAGATCAGGCCGCCGAGCCGCACGCCGCCCGAATGGGCGTATTTCAGGATGCCTTTGGCGATGTTGTTGGCGGCATAGAGCGCCATCATCTCGCCGGACATGACGATATAGATTTCCTGGGCCTTGTTCTCGCGGATCGGCATCGCGAAACCGCCGCACACCACATCCCCGAGCACGTCGTAGGAGACATAGTCGACATCGTCGTAGGCACCGTTCTCCTCGAGGAAGTTGATCGAGGTGATCACGCCGCGTCCGGCGCAGCCGACACCCGGCTCAGGGCCGCCCGACTCCACGCATTTGATGCCTTTGTAGCCGACCTTGAGCACGTCCGCGAGTTCCAGGTCTTCCACCGAACCTTCCTCTGCCGCGAGGTGCAGGACCGTATCCTGCGCCTTCGCGTTCAGGATCAGGCGGGTGGAGTCGGCTTTGGGGTCGCAGCCGACGATGAGGATTCTCTGCCCGAGGTCGACAAGGGCGGCGAGCGTATTTTGGGAGGTGGTGGACTTGCCGATGCCGCCCTTGCCGTAAAAGGCGATCTGACGCAAACCTGACATGTAGCTTTCCTTCCTTCGTTCCATTCATCGCGGCTGCCGCGACATGAATGCCGGTCGGGCAGCTGTCGCCGCCTCGCACCCAAGGATCTCAAGACTCGTGCCAATTTGGCTGATCGAACCGAAGAATAATTTCATGGTTGCTTTTCAGGGATTTAGCTTGAGGCCAAAGAAAGGATCGTCGGTACAAGCCGTGTAGCGGACCCGACAATGGCGACATAAAGCGTCGGATCGCGATCCTCAGTCACCGCATTCGTTCGAACCGCATCATTGTGTTGAGGTGGGCGAACAGCTTCTCGACCCTCTAACGTTAATTGCGGGATGGGCGAATTCTTCTGTTCCGGCGAGCTGACGTGCTTGGTCTCGCGTGTCCTCATCGACATTGCGCGGAGTCTTGCGCGCCACGCTGGCATACCATCGATCCACGGCCATCCATCCGGGGCCGCGGGCGGATAATTCGGCCATATCACCAACCCAGGTGGACTCGGCTCACTTGTCGGCGCAGGAGTTCAGTATCGGCGTCATCGCCTTCACATGTTCGTCGATCCGCTCGAGCACTTTCGCTGCGACAACGTCGCGCTCAGGCAGATGCCACCAGTGCTCGTTGACGAGTTCGACGGTCCCGACCACTGCCTTCAGGACTGCCGGCTCCGGAAGCCTTGCACGGTTCGCAAATGCTTTCCATCGCTGTGCTGCTAGCGCCTTGAACGAGCGCTCCCCTCCAAGCGACAGCGCCATGGCGTCGGCGGGAATATATGGCACGGTCGACAGGACGTCGTAGATTGGTGCAAGCACCGGCTTGTCGCCGTTGCCGGGATAAATCAAAGACCAGTTCTTGAGGTGCATGTCGCCATTGCCAGTGATGACCGTCAGCGCCAGGCGGCGGACGAATTCGAGAGCCGCCGTAGGGGAGACGGCCACGCCAAGGGCCAAGGCTATGTCGTGATAAGCGGCCCCCTCATATTTGCGCGAGGGATAGACACCGAAGACCTGAGCGAAATCCTCGATGTGAATCCTCTCCCCCTCAGCGCCGCGATCGAAGCGTTTGACGAGAAGGACCTTGCCCTCTGACAGCGTGTTGAATTCCTCGGGAATATCCTCGAAATCGGACTTCTCGACAAGTTCGCGTTCAGGAACCTCCATGCCGATTGCTGCTGCCAGCGCCAGGTTGACGAATTCGTTCTCGGAAACGCCCGGAAACGCCGTCGAAGGGAACTTGGCGATGGACCGGCCTTGCTCGTCGTCCATCGGCAAGGTAAGGCCGCCGCCTTTTCCAGTGTGCTTCATCACCGACAGCTTCATCTGCACGCCGGCAAGTGAGAACCGTGCCTTGGGCTTATCCTTTGAAGCATCCTGCGAAACTGCTATCGCGCTGTCACTGGGCAACGCCCGTACGGCTCCCGGCAGATCGGCGCCCAGCGCCGCTAAAAGATCGAAATCATTGCCTGGCCGCACATTGCCTTCGTGGTGCTTTTCCATCGCCTCGCGCAATTTCTCCTCCGGCAGGAGGTTCGCGAAGAAAGCGGGCAAGGCGCCCGCCAGAGGCTTCGGATCTTTCCGCAATCCTCCCGTCGCTGCCCGGAACGACAGGCTGAAAACCGGAAAGCCGCCCGTCGCGCGGTAGGCCTCATCGAAGTTGAATGCATTGAAATCGCCCGGCGTCCTAACGATTGTGCCGATCTTCAGTGCGTTCAAGAGCACGTCCAGCGACGGGATCGTCTTAGGTGCGCGAAAGACTGGAGCCATGATCGTCATCGTCAGGTTGAGAAACAAAGGCGGGTCGATCGTCATCATCACGCGGACGTAATAGAGCCTGGACAGCCGGCACCATGACTTGTGGAACCAGCATCATTTCCAGACCGAGCGCGCGAGCGATATTCATGAGCGTCGTCGCACGCGCCGCTGCGGCTCCCTTTTCGATGTCGCGATAGCGGGGACGGGATATACCCGCCAAGTCAGCGACCTGCTCCTGCGTCATGGCAGCGGCCAGCCTCGCCTGCCTGAAAAGCCCACCGATTTCGCGCAGAATTTCCGATTCAGAGTCCATCATGATACCTATACGATCTATTCTAATGCGCGATGATACGCAAAGGTATCTCATCCAGCGAGCAAGTCAAAACTTTTATGATCTGTTCGCGTATCATATATGAAGATAATGATATGCAAAGAGATCAATCCTTCTTCGAGGATCTCTCAGGCTTTAGCGCCGCACAGCGAACGGCGTTCCTCCGAGAACAGCTGCTATGGCCACCGGGCTCCTCTGATGGCGCCGCCGCCGGTTTGCCAGGCTTCTTGCGGCCTGCGGCCTGGCGCTGCTCTTTTTTTCGGCCTCGATCCGGCGCTCTTCTTGCGCGGCCAGCTTGGCCTCGGCTTCCAGCGACGCCATCGCCTGCTGGATCTTGGCCAGCCGGTTCTGCTTGTCGCCGGCCCAATCCGGCATCTCGTCGCCGCGCTTGTCCTTGCCGAAAGTCACGTCCTCCTCGGCATCCGCGGCTCGGTCGTCGTCAGCATGCGAGCGACCTCGGCTTTCAATTCCAGCTCGCGCTTCTTCATGCGCTCATAACTCATCGCCTTGTGTTTCGACGCGTTCGCCTTGATCTTCTTGCCATCCAGCGCGACATGGCCGAGTTTGACCAATCCTGCCGTCTCACACAGCTTCAGAACCTGCACGAACAGCGCCTCGAGCGCCTTCAAATGCCGCTTGGGGAAGTCGCTGATCGTCCGGAAATGCGGCGGATCGAGCGCGCCTGTCGCGTTCCTTCGCGCCCCTCTGTCCCTCCAGCATCAAAAGGACCGTCGCGACGCACCCGCCCTTCCTGCTCAAATCACATTCAATTCCCTGAAAGCCCGCCCCTCAGCGACACGGCTGTACCCGAACGCCGAGCAATCCACCGTGCGATAGCGGCCATGCACGATCAGTTCGGCCAGCGCCTTGCCGACCGCTGGAGCCTGCTGCAAGCCGTGACCGGAAAACCCGTTGGCGAAGAGGAAATTACCGACCTCGGGATGCGGGCCGATCACCGCATTCTGGTCGAGCGTGTTGTAGTCGCCACGATCATCACAAAATCATTCCGTTCGCGGCAGGCCCTGGCCGGCTGTTTTCGCCAGCTTTGGGCCATCGACCGAGGCGATCAAGCCGACGCGCGCCTGGGTCGGCCATTACGGAAGGCCGGAATACGGGTCGCCAGCACCGGCCAGATCACCTCTTCGAACAGCGGCCAGTCAGGTTCGAAATCTGTGGGGTCGGCGGGGCCTTCGCCCTCTTCCGGCTGGGCGCCGCCGGTGATGTAGACCGAACCTTCCGGCCGGACATAGATGCCGCTCGGGTCGACCAGCAGCGGCATGTCGTCATATTTTTCGCGCGCCTCGAAGACGAAGACATTGCGCTTGCGCGGCTCCACCGGCAGCGCCAGCCCGGCCATTGCTGCCACCTTGCCGGCATTCGGCCCGGCAGCATTGACGACGATGCCGGCCTCAAGCCGCTCGCCATTTTCGAGGGTCACACCGGTGACGCGGCCGCCTTGCCGCTCGATGCCGACGCCGTGATGAAGTCGATATCCTTCGTCCGCAGCGCCTTGCGGAACAGCATCAGCATCGCATGCGCGTCGAACCAGCCCTCGCCGCTGCGGCCGTAGGCCCCGGCAGTGATACCCTCGGCCGACAGCCACGGAAAGCGGCGGACGAGCGCCTCTGCATCCTCGAGCAGGATGTCGGCGCCCTCGGCCATCTGCGCTTCGTGGTTGGCCCGCAGGATAGGCAGCCCGTTTTCGCCGGCAAGGATGAGATAACCGCCTTCGCGAAAGCCGATATCGGCGTCCGCGCCAAACTCTTCCCTGAGCCGCCGGAACAGTTTCAGCGTGAACTGCGACAGACGGATGTTTTCCGGGATCGAAAACTGCTGGCGGATGGAGGCGCAGGACAGTGTGGTCGCCGCATGAGAAAATTGCGGGTCGCGCTCGACAAGTGCAATCGAGCCCGAAAACCCTTCCTCGCGCAGATAATAGGCGACCGAGGAGCCGACGATGGCTCCGCCGATGATGACGATGTCGTAATGCACTTTTTCGCTTCTCCAGTTCTAGGGGCCCGCCGCCACGTGCGGGCGATGCCGGCATCAACCGGCGGCCAGATGTGCGGAGGGCAACAAGCGCGCCTGACGCAACGCCGCCAGATCAGCCGAGCCGGTGCAGAAGCAGGCGACGGCCAACTGGCGGATGACGATCTCGAAATGCGCGACAACCGCCTCGGTGGATACCGTAGCCGCGCGCAGCACGCCGGCCGCCTGCCCGGCGATGTCCGCGCCGAGGCGGATGGCCTTGGCCACGTCGACGCCGTCGCGGATCCCGCCCGACGCGATCAGCTTCACCGTTGGCAGCGCCCGACGTACCGCCTGCACGCTGGCCGGGGTCGGAATCCCCCAATCGGCGAACGCTATCGCCACTGCACGGTCGGCGGCATCGCGGGCGCGCTCGCCCTCCACCGCGGCCCAACTGGTGCCGCCGGCGCCGGCGACATCAATCACCACCACGCCCGCCTCGACGAGCGCACAGGCCACCGAAGCGGACAGGCCCGACCCCACTTCCTTGGCCACGATCGGCACGCCCACGCTGCGCGCAGCGCGAGCGATCTGCGCCAGGACGCCGCGCCAGTCGCGGTCGCCCTCCGGCTGTACCGCTTCCTGCAGCGGATTGAGATGGACGATGAGTCCATCCGCCTCCAGCGCATCCACCGCCCGGCGCGCCAGGTCCAGGCCGTCAGCCTCGCGCAGTTGCGCGGCGCCGATATTGGCCAGCAAGGGAATGTCTGGGGCCAGGCGGCGCAGCGCGCGCGTCAGCCCCTGGGAGTTGCGGGATTGCAGGCTCACGCGCTGCGAACCGACGCACATCGCGATCCCCAAGGCTTGCGCTGCCTCGCTCAGATGCCGGTTGATGGCCTCGGCGCGTGGCAGGCCGCCGGTCATTGAGCTGATCAGCAGCGGCGCGCGCATGGTCTTGCCCAGCAGCGAGGCGCGCAGGTCGATCTGCGTCAGGTCCAACTCGGGCAATGCGCAGTGTTCGAAACGGATGTACTCCCAGCCGGCGGCGACCGTGGCCGACGCCGTTCGCCGATCCAGCACGATGTCCAGATGGTCGTCCTTGCGCCGGCTCAGGGCGGTGTCGCTCATGCTCGCTCCATCCGTCGCATCGGGCGACGGCGTTGCGTCGGATCGGACCGACGGCAGCGCGCGCACGCCGCCGCCTCCCGCGCGTTCAGGCCGGCGCACGCTGGCCTCCGCCCGCAGCGTCGCTGCGGTAGCGGCTGGTCGAGGTCTGGTAGTACTGCGCGCGGATGGCCGCCATGGCCTCGATCAACGGTCTCCACGGCGCGGGAAAGCGTTCTTCCGCCATCATCCGGCGCAGCATGCGCATATGGCCGGCCAGCTCGTCGTTGAGAAACTCCTCCACAGGCATAGCCGGATAGCGCTGCAGCAGCAGGATTGCCGCGTTGTCGGCCTCGCCGGCCGACCTGTCCTTGTCGCGTCCATGCAGATCGTTCTGCAGGCGCCCTATCGCGGAGATGAGCCGCAGGACCTGGCGAAACGCCGGACCCGCGCGCAAGGTCGCCATGTCCAGTCCCCACAGCAACGACAGGCAACAGAACACGTTCGTGTAGGCGATCGAATCGATGCCGTTGTGCAGGTACTCGGCGTAGGACCAGCGTTCCGCCCCTGCCGCCTGCGCGTGTCCGGCGCGCAGCGCCGCGCAGTAGCACCGGGTATCGTCGAGAAGCTGAGCATAGTCGCGACGATCGTAGGCGAGCGCGGCCAGCGAAGCGCGCAGCACAGCGCAGCCATCGAATCCGGGGAGCGCGCACGGCACGCCCTGCCCCAGCGCCTGCTCCACCGCGGCGAGCTGCTCCGGCGCGATCAGGCCAAGGTCGTTGCAATCGTCGAGCCAGAACAGCAGCGCCAGTTCGCGATAGAACGCCACGATCAGCGTTTCGTCCTGCGGATCGCGGCCGGTGCGGGCGCTGGTGTCGCGCAGGCTCGGGTGAATGCGCTGCAGGATGTACTGGCCGCCCCTGACCGCTTCCACGGCATGCTCGTCGGCGAACCCGGTCAGGGAACGCCCCCACTCCAGCACCTGCTGCAGCGCGCGTTCGGTCTGGATCATGGCGCCGCTCCTGCTCCCTCGGCCAGGACGCGCCGCCCCCAACGAAGCGCCAGCCACAACCCGGCGAGTTCGGCCACGCGCACCACCCGGGTGGGGCAATACAGTTCCTTGCCGATCCACAGCGGCATCTGCGGCCATGCATGCGCCGCATGGCGGGCGAGCATCCACTCCAGCGCACGCGCCACCGCCTCCGCGATGCGCCGGCGCCCTGTCGGCTCTTCGCTCCCGTCCATCACGTGCAACGCGAACAGCGCATAGGCGGTTTCCTCGAATGTGGACGCGCGACCGGCGCCCCAGCCGCCGTCGCCGCGCTGCGCCTGCAGCAGCGCCGCCAGCGCGCGCTCGTCGCGCCACTGGGGCTTGCCTTGCGCCAGCGCAGCGACCGCATGCGCGGTGGGATACAGCCACGAAACGTGCCATTTTTCGTTGTCCCATAGACCGTCCGGGTTGCGATTGGCCTCGACGTAGGCGCTGGTGCCGGCCGCGGGCTTTCCCAACATCCGCAACGCATGCAGGGCATGGATGTTGGTCGACACCGAGGCATTGCGCTCGCCGGGGAAGGTGACGAACAGCTCGCCGATTTCGAAATGGCGCAACGCATCGATCGCCGGGTCGCGGCCTGCGAGGCGCAGGACGCACAACGCAACGGCTGTGTCGTCCGCATCGGCCGCGAAGTGCAAGGCCGGGCCCAGACCGCGCACGCCCAGGCGGGCGTCGAGCTGCGCGACGATCACTTGCACCGCCTCGGCGAGCGCGGGATGCGCGAACAGCCCGGCCAGATGCAGGGTGTACAGCGACCAGCATGGCTCGAACACATTGATCGGCCAGACGTTGGGAACGACACCTTCGATGCCGCTGCGCGTCGCCCGCGATGCCGCCTGCATATACGCGTCGGCGCGCCCGACCTGCGGCGTGCTTCCCTGTGTCACGGCGTGCGCACGCCACGCGGCGGTGGCCGCCGGACTGATACCGATGCTGCCGTCGTCGTCCGGGCATGCGGTGGTCGGCGACGTTCCCCAGGCTTCCCAGGAGTGCAGCAACGGATGGCCGCTCGGCAATGTCGCCACCGCCGCCAGCTTGACCAGGCACGCTTGCCGCAACGGCAACAGCGCCGGGTGGCGCGGAAACGCCACGCCGCCCAGCAAGGATGCGGCCTCGCCGCACAACTGCGGCAGGATCAGCTCCGCGCCGATCGGCGCGTCGTCCGGCACCGCATGCGCGTAGGGATCGGGATGGCGTTCGAGGAACCGGGTTGCAGCCTGGACTGCGTCGGCAGCGCCGGGAAGAGGATCGGCACGCTGCAATGCCAGCAACGCCGCCCACGTGGGCGCAAGGCGGAACAGCGGGAAGTCCGCGCTTCCCCATCCGCCATCGGCCTGTTGCTGCGCGATGAGCCACGCGTATGCATCCTGCCGACCGGTGACGTTGCCGTGGAACTGCAGAGCTCGCGCCGTGTCGTAGACGGACGGACCGACGCTGCCGCCGTCGCTCATCTCGCTCAGCAGGTGGCGCAATTCGGAAAGGATATGTTCGGAAAGCGCGTTCACGCGGGATGTTCCTTCTGCAGAGGGCTAACGACAACCAGGATCGGGCAGACGCCGCGCACGTCGCCGACGGTTCGGACACAGTGCAGCATGCACCGCCCGCCGGCCGATCGCAGCAGCACAGGGGCGAGTCCATGCGGACGGACGCGCTCATGCGTATGGCGCGGACAGATACGCGTTGGCCCGCTGCAGCATCTGCGCCAACCGTTCCGCGCGCGGCCCCAGCGGGACGATGGCCTCCCTGGCGTCGCGCAACAAATCCAGCGCGAACTGGCGCGCTGCCTGCAGCCCCATGATCGACGCGCAGGTCGGCTTCTGCGCCGCCGCGTCCTTACCGGGGGTCTTGCCCAGCGTCGCGGTATCCGCTGTCGCGTCGAGAATGTCGTCGACCACCTGCAACGCCAGGCCGAAACAGGCGGTGTAGCGATCGAGCGCACAGTACAGCGCAGCGTGCGCGGCATCCTCCGCGATGGAGTATAGCGCGCCCATGCGAACGGACGCGCGCACTAGCGCTCCGCTCTTCTTCCGGTGCATCGCCACGATCCTGTCCAGCTCGGCGTGCTTTCCGACCAGCGACAGATCCATGGCCTGCCCGCCTGCGGCACCCTCGGCGGACACGGCCTGCGCCAGTTCGCGCACGAGCGCGATACGGTTGTCGCCCGGCGCATCCAGGCTCGCCAGGGTCAGGAAGGCGTGCGCCTGCAGCGCATCGCCGACCAGGATCGCAGTGGCTTCGCCGAACTTGACATGCACGGTCGGAAGGCCGCGGCGAAGCACGTCGTCGTCCATCGCGGGCAAATCGTCGTGGACCAGGGTACAGGCGTGCATCATCTCGATGGCGGCGCCGACGTCGTCGAGCATGTGCGCCGGCGTGTCGGCCAGTGCGCCGGCAGCCAGACAGAGCAAGGCGCGGGTGCGCTTCCCGCCATGCAAGGTGGCGTAGCGCATCGCCGCCATCAGCTCGGTCTCACCGTCGTCTTCGGCGCAGAGAAGACGCGCCAGCGCCTGTTCGACCCGCTTTGCGCCGTCCTGCATCCAGATCTCCGGCAGCAGCCTGCCGGATGCGCCGCGCGCCTGCGCGCCCAATCCGCGGAGCGCGGAAACGCCAATTCGGTCGTCGTGTAGCGTGGAACCGGTCTGCATGTTTTTCATGTCCTTGTACCTGACACGAGATGGCCACGGCGAGCGCCAAGCCGCAGCGGTGTTGCCGGCGTCGCACCGAGCGCGTGCGCTGAGTGCAGCAATGCCGCGCCTCGCCGGCGCCGCTGCCTCGCCAGACGGGACATGCGATGCCAGCTCATGAGAAGCCTATGCGGATTGCCATGGACGGATGTGCGGTCGGGTAATAGCGCCGGCCTTTTTCGACGCCGCTCAGCAACCGCGGCTGCACCCCGGCCTTGTGCATGGTCAGCGCCAAGGCGATGCAGAACTGCACCATTTCCAGCCATACCAGGTGGTAGCCGATGCAGACGTGTGGGCCGGTACCGAACTGCAGCATGTCCACCGGCCGGATCGGCTCCGTGCGTTGCAGCCACCGCGCCAGGCGGAACTGATCAGGCGCCTCGTGCAGCAGCGCCGAGGTCGAGAAATGCAGCAGCGGGATGCACAGATGGGTGCCCGCGGGAATGCGCCGTTGGCCGAGTTGCAATTCCTGCAGCGCGCGACGCGGCAGGAGCGTGGTCGCCGGATGCAGGCGCAGCGTCTCGCGGAATAGTGCCTCGGCGACCGGACACTGTGCCAGGTCCGCGTGCCGGATCGGCACCGCGCCCACGCGTTGCGCCTCCTCGACTAGGGCATCCCACAGCACAGGCTGCCGCGCCAGCTCGATCACCATCCAGGCCATCGTTGAGGCAGTGGTGTCGTGACCGGCAAGCAGCAGCAAGCGGATATTGGCGACCAGGACGTCGTCGGAGAGCGCATCGTCGCTGCGGTCGAAGGCGCTCACCATGTCGTTGATCAGCCCGGTGCGCGCGGCATGCGCGCGCGCGTCGCGGACCAAATGGCGCAACTGCGCGTCGATCCAGTCGCGGGCGGCGCGGCCTCGCCGCAAGGGCAGTCCGGGCAGGTCGACCGGGGGCGCGACGATCAACTGCAGCAGTTGCCGGTATTTGCGATGCCATCCCGGCAGGTCCTGCGCGGGGATTCCCATGAGGCTGAAGATGAGCTTGAGCATCAGGTCGCCGGTTTCGCGCAGGATGGTTACGTCGCCGCGCTCGCGCCACGCCTGCACCCGCGCCCAGATGACGGGCGCGAACAGGTCGCCGATGCCGGCCTGGGTCAGCCCCTTGGGCAGGAACGCCGCCTTGATCGCATCGCGCGCTTGCCGGTGCGCGCGGCCGTCCTGGGCAACCAACGTTCCGCCAAGCAATTCGGGCGCGATCTCTTCGATCAGCGCCGAGGACACGTCCTTGTGCCGGAGCAGTGCGAACGCATCCGGATGCACGCAGGTCATCAGGTGTCCGGCAGGGCCGAAATCCAGCCAGAAGTGGCTGCCCAGCGTCCGTTCCGCGCGCCGCAGCAGGCGCGGCAGGTCGCAGACGATGGCGGGAAGATGCCCGACCAGGGGGAAAGCGCCGGGCATGACCGGGATGTCGTATCGCAGCCGGTGCCGACGGTTGAGCGGGTTGAGCAGCATGTCCGTCAGCAGCGCGCCGCCGCGGCCGCTTCGGCGGTGTCGCCGGCAGGCCGCGCGGCGCAGCTGTTGCCACCGTCGGCGTACGTCGGCACATGGGCCAGCATGCCGCCGTCGATGCACACGACCTGGCCGGTGATGAACGCAGCATCGTCGGAGAGCAGGAACGCCACCAGTGCGGCCACGTCCTCGGGGCGGCCGACGCGCGGCAGGAGCTGGTGCCGGCGCAGATGCCGTTGCATGCACTCGTCCAGCTTGGCGAGGAGACGCTCGGTCATGACGAGGCCCGGCGCAACCGCGTTGCAGCGGATCTGCGCATGACCGTACTGGGTGGCGAGCGAGGCCGACAGCATGTTCATCGCCGCCTTCGACGCGGCGTAGGACGTCTGCGCGGTGTCACCGCTGAGCCCCTGGCACGACGACATGTTGACGATCGCGCCACCGCCGCGGGCGATCATCCGTGGGATAGCCTGTCGGCAGCAGAGCAGCGTGCCGCGCAGATTGGTCGCCATGGTCTGATCCCAGACCGCCAGGTCCAGGTCGAGGATCGCGCGGTCGCGCGGGGTCAGATGCATGGCGCTCGCGTTGTTCACCAGCAGGTCGACCCCACCGAAGTGCCGCTCCGCCGTCTCGAACAGCGCTGCCACCGCCTGCGCATCGGCGATGTCCATGGCCAGGGCCAGCGCGTGGCCCGCTTCGGCCGCGATCTGCGCGGTGCAGGAGATGGCCGCGGAGCCATCAATGTCGGCCACCACCACTCGGCCCCCCTCCCGCGCGATGGCGAGGGCGCATGCCTTGCCGATGCCCGCGCCAGCGCCGGTCACCACGGCAACCTTGCCCTCAAACCGTCCCATCGTGTCCTCCCTGATTATGTTGGTCTTTCGCGGCATGCCGCCCGACCCTCGCCGGAGAGGGCGCAGGATCGGCGCTGGCGCGCTCGTCATCGCCAGCGTGGCTTTCGATGACCCGAATGGCGGCGACCGGGCACTGGCTGGCCGCAAGCCGCACGGCGGCGTGCAGCGCCTGCGGGACCGTCGCCACGCACACTTCGGCCACGCCGTCCGGTTCGCGCTGGCGAAAGGTGCCCGGCAGCGTCAGCGCGCACTGCCCGGTAGTTCCGCACAGATCCTGGTCGACCACGACGCGCATCTCAGCCCCCTGCGCATGCAGCCGCACCGGCAGGGCGCGGAACGTCCTAAGGAACGCGGAGGGCTCCCGGGTCGGCCGCTCGGCCAATGCCAGCGTGGGGAAGCGCGCCTGGATCCGCGGCAGGCTCTCGGCCAACTGCACCCGGGCCAGTTGCGCACCGAGGCAGAAGTGGATGCCGTGGCCGAAGCTCAGCATGATCTTCCCGTCGGTCGACATGCCAGGACTGGTGCCGTAGAACCGCGCGGGATCGAAGCGGTCGGGATCGGCGAAGGCGTCCGGGTCGCGATTGCCGGCCGCGATCAGCACGCGCACGTCCGCGTTCTTCGGGATCACCACGCCGCCCAGTGCGATGTCGCGCTGGGCGATACGCGGAATGGAGCTGAACATGGCGGGCGCGTCGCAGCGCAGGACTTCTTCGACGAACGCCTTCACCCCCACGGCATCTCCCTGCAGCCAGTGCCGCTGTTCGGGATACGCCAGCATCGCCAGGACCGCATGGTCTATGGCCGCAGCAGTGGTGGCGAAGCCGCCCAGCAGCATGCCCCACAGCATGCTGATCAACTCCGCATCCGACAGCATGTCGGCATCGTCGTCGTGTGCGCCGACCAGCATTGACACGATGTCGTGGCGGGAATCGGTGCGCTTGCGCTGTATGAGGTCGCCGAAGTAGGCCTGCACCCTGGCGCTGGCCGCGTCCGCCGCGGCGAGCTGGGGATCGCTGGCGTGCGGGCTCAGGCCTTCCAGAATGGCGCTGATGCCGGCGACGAGCCCCAACATGTCTTCCTGGGGCATGCCGAACAGTTCGCCGAAAACCAGCATGGGCAAGGCCAGCGCGAATTCCCGATGCAGGTCCACCGCCTCCCCGCGCTCCAGCGCGGGCGCTATGCCGTCCAGGCGCGCTGCAACGATGCGAGCGATGGTCGGCCTCAGGTTGTCGATCTGGCCCATGGTGAAATCGCGCGAGATCAGCCGGCGCAGACGCGTATGCGTTGGAGGTTCCTTCATCGCTAAAGTGGACGCCAGCAAACTGAGCGACAGGCTGGTCGCCGCACGCGGGAAATAGCGCGCCAGTTCGCCCGGCGCCGGTCCCCGAAACGCATCGCCCGTGGCCTTGAGCGCCCAATAGATGTCGGCGTGGCGGCTCAACAGAAAGAGGCCCGACGCCGCGCGATGCACCGGATCGTGCTCGCGCAACCACCGCATGAACGGATACGGGTCGTGGATGCACGCTGGCGACGCCAGTTCGGCGAAGGCGTCCCGGCATGCTGCCGTGGTTTCTTGCACGTCCATCTTGGTCACCTGTTGGCTGGCTGATCCGACCGGCGCGCGCCAGGCGCGCCGGCAAATTGCGGAGAAGATCGCGATTCCCGGCGTCCGCGCATCACCAGAGCACCGGGAACTCCTCGAACCCGCCAGTGATGATTTCCTTGCGCAACTTCAGTTCTTCGGGCGCCACGGCCAGGCGCAGCGCGGGAAAGCGCTGGAAGATCGAACCGAACACCACCTTGAGTTCCAGCCTGGCCAGCGCCACGCCGATGCAGTAGTGCGGCCCATGGGAGAACGCCAGGTGCGGGTTTTCGTCGCGTCCGATGTCGAAGATTTCCGGGTCGTCGAAATGGCGTGGATCGAACGACGTCGCCGGCAGGCCAACCAGCACCTTGCTCTCCGCGGGAACATGCACGCCCGCGATGGTCACGTCGGTCCTCGGATAGCGCATGATGCCGTCCCAGCCCGCGCCCGGCGGGTACATGCGCAGGATTTCCTCCACCGCCTTGTCCACCAGGGATGGATCGCCGACCAGGCGTTCGCGCTGTTGCGGATGGCGGAACATGGCCAGCAGGCCGAATTCGATCTGCGCGACGGTGCTCTCGTGCCCCGCCACCAGCATGCCCGTCGCCAGGCCGATCGCCTCTTCCTCGGTCGCCTTGCCCTGGTCGACCGCCGCGAGCAGATCCGTCAGCAGGTTGTCGCCAGGATGCTGGCGCTTGTCCCGCATCTTGCGGCGAATGTAGGCGCGCAGTTCTTCCCAGGCCAGGCGCGACGCGCAGCGCGGGCCGCTTTCATGCTGGTGCGTCATCACCTCGTCGGACAGCCCGGCGAAAAAGGCGTGATCCTCGTAGAGCACGCCCATCAGCGCGCTGATGACCATGGCCGGAAGCGGAAAGGAGAGGTGGCGCCGCAGGTCGGCGGGCTGGGGCTGGGCCGCCAGCGTGTCGAACAACTGCGCGGCGATCGCCTCGACCTGCTGCTCCAGCAGCTTCACCCTGCGGTTGCTGAAGGCCGGCGCCACGATCCTGCGTAACCGAGCATGCTCGCCCCCGTCGTGCGAGACCAACCACCCCGGCGATCCGAGAATCACCGAATCCGGGGTGAATGCCGCCGGCGGCATTCCCGAGGGCCGGAACTCCGCGTCGGACAGCACCGCCTTGGCTTCGTCGTAGCCTGTTACCCACCAGCCTTCGTGCCCGGACGGGAAGCGCACGCGGTGGATCGGACCCTTGGCGCGTAGCGCCAACATCTCGGGCGAGGGCTCGATGTGATCGACGCGCCACATCGGCAGCGTCGGCAAGGGTTGTTCGGACATGGTGACACTTCACTCTCTAAGCGATGGAAGGGCGGAAGGCCACCGGCAGGCGCGGCGGCAGCAAATGACGTAAGAAGCCGTGTAGACGACGTCCTCCGCGGCGATGGTCGCCGCCAGATCCTCCAGCCGCACGAATAGCGCGGGGAAGGCGCAGCTCAATTGCAGGCCCGCCAGCGCAGCGCCCAGGCAGAAATGCGGCCCCTGGCCGAACGACAGGTGCGGGTTCGTGATATCGAACCTGTCGGGGCCGGGACCGAAGGCCTTTTCGTCCCGGTTCGCCGCATGGAACGCCATCAGGACGGCGTCGCCGCGGCGGCCCCGTGCATCCGTCGATCTCCACGTCCTGGGTGGCATAGCGGAACGGCAGATTGGCCACTGTGCTGCCCCAGCGCAGGATCTCCTCGATCGCCTGCGACCACGGAACTTGGCCGCTGCGCACCAAGTGCATTTGCTGCGGATGCGTCAGCAATGCCAGCACGCCATTTCGGATGACGGCGGTGGTGGTCACGAAGCCCGCAGTGAGCACCATGAACAGGATGTCGATGAGCTCGGTGTCGGAAACGAGCTCGCCGTTGTCGCGCGCGACGATCAGGGCCGAAGCCAGATCGTCGCTGTGCCCGTGTTGAGCGGCCCGTACCCGTAGCGCGCGATGCACGTCGTCGGGCAGATTGCGTACTGTCAGCACGGCCATGGCATCACCTTATAAGAATATTCTACGCATTCATTTTTCAAATTGCGGTTCACTCATAGACGTGACAAACGGGAATTCGCATGCAAGTGGTCATCCAACCACGACTAATGATTTTTTGCGGTGCGCCTTATCATTTGATCTTTGGCGTCCAATATGTATGCTCTCATCAAAACCGACGCTTCTTTTGAGTTTCGATCGTGAATTGCTGAGAAAATGCGTTTTTCTACGCTGTCGTTCGACTGCCCCGGACTAAGTTGCGGGAATTTTTTGCGAAATAAGGCAATCTGCCCCCAGATCATCTTCAGCATCTTAAGAACGATCTGGCTATCCGACATTTCCGCAACAAGCCGATGAAAATTGACCGCATTGTCAAACACCGATGCCGCGTCCGCGAGTATGATAGAGCACTCTGAGCTATGAAGGCATTGCGCCAAGAGTCTTAGATCAGCATCGGTCCGGTTTTTCGCGGCCAGTTCGGCGGCGAGCGCCTCCAAAGAGGCGCGTACGTCATAGAGAGCCCACGCCTCTTCAGGCGGCACATCGCGGACAAAGGGCCCTTTGTTTTTGGTGATTTCAATCAAGCCATCTTTTTCGAGTTGTCGAAGAGCTTCCCGAACGGAGGCCCTACTCACGCCCAATGAGCCAGCCAGCCGGTTCTCGTTCATGTGTTTGCCGGGCTGCAATTCGCCCGAAAGAATCTTTTCATGAACTTGCTCGTAGACAAGTTCCGAGATGGAAACTCTTCGAAGAAGCTTAAGGCTACTGCTAACACTTTCCTGCCTGTCCACGCTGTGCTCCATAGGACCGCTTCCCTTACAGTCTCAAGTCCCAACGTCTCCGACGCTGGCTAAAGCAAACGAGGTGCTCTCCATTGAGGGGGTTACATGGCCCGATGGCGAAGACGACGGTGAATGGCATGTCGCGTTCTCGACAAATTGCGAAAGTTCCCTCCTCGACATATGAGCCATACCCAGTCGCCTGAGGTTACGGCCGCTCTCAAAATAGTTATTCCCATTCATTGCTGACGCGATGTCCACAAAAGCCTTTATGGTTCGAGCGTCTACGCCTACTTTGGCCCCGAGCTCGTACCAAGGCACTAAAATATACGGTATGTCCTCCACCACATATCTGTCTTGCATATGGACCGGGGTTGCCCTGGTTGTATTGTGAACGCGCGTATGAAATGCAAAATCTGAGAATGTGTCGAAGGATCCGCCATAGAAGCCCACCATTTCCTGCAGGAATGTCTGGAGTCGGAAACCCAAAGCATCGGCGATCGCCAGACGCTCTATGTCCACAGCTTCGATGACTTTCCCGACCGAGGATGAGATTCCGTCCCGATAGAAGAAAAATTCTCCTTTTGTGCTTTCGATCCGACCTGTGTTGAGGATCGCTGCAACCGGATGTATCACTCCGTTGTTGGACTGCATCCCAATCTCGAACACATTATTGTGCAATTGGAGCGGCTGGGGAAATATATTCGCGATCTGCGACCATTGCTTCTCATCCAGCGTATTAGGGAAAGCGGCGATCGGCAGACTGGCTTTGATACCCGCGACCAAAACTTCGCCCTTCTGGATCCAAGATGCATATGGTGACGCATTGGTTTCCAAGATGGTCAGGGCGTTCAACTCTCTTGAGCAGGCTAACGCGAAGAAATTGCCGTTGATCGCCACGATGATGTGACGGCTCAGATCGAAGTCCTTTAGTTCGCTAACGATGTCGTCATGCCCATACGATGGAACGGTGACTACAAGAACACGGGAAAATTCTACGGCAGTAGCCATCTCCGTGGTGACAGTCGGCTCAAACTGCCCCTCGATCTTCATACGAGCCGTCAGGTGACCATCTCGCCGGATCGCATCAATGTTACGGCGGTGATGTGGGTGACCGTAAAGAAGGACGCCGAATCCACGGTTGATCAAATCAACCGCAAAAGCGCATCCACAATTTCCGGCACCAATGATCGAAACTCGCATTTTGGAACCCACTGTCGCTCTCTCTCGGTTGGTGATTGTCCCGCCAGGTAGCGCCAGCCCTGAGCGGTGGGTGCATGAAAGAGGCCCCCCCCTGTAGAGCACCCGCAAAAATTGCGCCAACTCCGTAGAGGAGGAGGGCTCATGATGATTTTCCTATTATAATCAAGAGATGCACTTCAGCTGGGCGGCGAGCTCCATGTCGAGAATTCGACAAAACCCCTGTCGCCTTCGCTCCAGGCAACGCCTCGATCAGAACGATCAGAGGCATTTGCAGCCCGCTGCACCGCGTGGCGGACACGGCCTTACGTTTGTGTCCGGCACGATTTTTGCTGCTTTATCGCGACCAACGCGGCCGTACGGAAGCTTGAGATTTGGCTGAAGAGCAGCTTGTGGCCTTCGGAAGAGGTGCTTTGAAGCTATATAGCGTGGACGCCGAACTGGAGGTATCAAATGAATGAAACCAATACATTCGCTCACGCGGATGCTAAAGTTCCCAGATGGCATTTCACAATGATGCACGACTCCGCACGAAATGCGGCAATTGAAGCGGCGATTGCATCTTCTAATGTCAGAGGGAAAACTATTGTTGAAATAGGAACTGGGGCTGGTCTTCCGGCGATGCTCTTCGCTAGGTACGGGGCTGGAAAGGTATTCTCATGCGAGATGGACGAGCGAATTGCTGGCGCGGCGCGGGAGATTATCAAGGCCAACGAGTTGCAGGATCGCATCGCGGTGATTGCAAAATCCTCGAGGCAAGCAATTCTTGACGGCGATCTTCCTTCAGCACCCGACATCATTTTCACGGAGACATTGGACGCTGGAGTCGTTGGTGAGGGATATGAAACGATTGCCGAGGACATCCGGCAGATCGCGAGTTCCACTACAGTCATTATGCCGAATTGGGTCCAGCAATTCGGCTTTCTCTGCACTGACGCCAAGGCTTTTCAGAGAAATTCCGTGTTCAACCAATGCGGGTTCGATCTTTCTGGTTTTAATTTGTTTTCGGAACACTCTTACTTCCCGGTAAGCCAGATGCAGCACGATCCGGTACCTCTCTCGCCAACCTTTATTTTAAGGAACTATGACTATCTAAATCCAAACGCTCTGGATCGGGTAGAGCACCATATCATAGCCCACAATACGGGTCTCTGCCACGGAATGACATCATATTTTGATGCCCATTTTGGGAAATTCCTCGTCACTTCCAAGGGTCGGAGGGGGCATTGGTTGGCCGCCTTTCACCCTCTGCAAGAACCTATCCAGGTTGAATCGGGGCGGCATTATGCTTTGAATGGAGATAAAACGGGGTTGATCGATTTGGTTTCGTTATGATTGAACCGTGGGTGCCTGTAGGCCTCACGCTGTGCGTCGCTCCTGCTAAGCCAATGTGATCTCGGCTCTCCAAGAGCAGCCTATTGGGTTTCCCGATACCAGCGGAGTGACATGCAGGAAAGCCCGGCGTCAATTTTCTCAATTTCGACAGTCTTCAGCGGAACGACCCTGTAGCCCTCCTTGTCAAGCATCTCGAGAGTGCGAGGGTAATGGGCACTGGCGAAGACGACGTCATTGACCCGAAGCACATTCGCAGCTGGCTCTTCGCCTTCCGGGACGACGATTCTGCGGAAACCATTGAATGCGGCAGCGTCGGCAAGTGCAGCCGTCGAAATCACGGATTCGTCGTCGAGCAGCGACGATGCTGTTTTGAAGTGCAAAACACCCTTTGGTGTCTCGGCCACATGGGCCTTTCCGCCGAGCTTTCCGATGCAGGCAATTAGCGCCTCTGCACCTATCCTATCGGTGCGCGCCGAGAGGCCAATCAGCACCCCCATTGGCGTATACATGATGTCGCCCCCGTCCGCCTGGCCAGGAGCCGGCAGTTCCAGCACAGTCTCAAACATGTCGCGCAGGACCGGGATGAGTTCCACTGTTTCGTCGACACGGCTTGGCGCGCCAGGACGAAGTAGAATCGCGCCACTGGTAAACACGAGAGCCGGGTCCTCGACGAAGAGGGAGTCGGGGAACATCTCAAGCGGCGGAAGGACTTTGACCGCGACGCCGGCATTGCGTAGGGCCGAGATATAGGCTTCGTGCTCGGCCTTGACACCTTCGTAAGTCGGACCGCCACGATCGTTGGCGCGCAGCCCGTTGACGACGGAGGAGGAGGGCTCTCGGACGATTGCCGAGTTGAACTCATAGACTGATCTGGTCTGCGACATTGTTGGCTATCCCCATAGATGTTTTGAATGGGCGGCTCTTATTCAGCCGCGAACAACAGGTGTTCCGTCGGTGCCGCGCGCCGCGACAAGTGAATTCCAGCAAGCATGCACCGCACCGAGCCTCCGGCGAGCTCGATCGTCGAAACGTCAAACGACAAGAGCTTTGCGGAACGCTCGATCGTTGATATCTGCTCCCGATTCAACGCCCCCTCGGCACGAGCTGAAAGAGCTAGGATACGGCCTTCCCGGCCTTCCAGCTCTATTGCATTGCCGGCGAAGTTCTCGATCTCTCCGATTGAAAGCTCGATGACTTGACGACCGGTTTCCTCCAGTCGGGCAATGATCTCCTGCCGGCGTCGGAGATCGGAAATCATCTGCGCCCCCAGCAGCGCAAAATCGGTCCCGATGCACATCAGCACATTCGTGTGATAGATCGGCCTGCCGCTGCGATCGATGGCATCGAAGACCATCGGCTCAAAGTTGAAGTGCGTGCAAAACCGTTCGAGCGCCAATTCATTGGTGCGGTTTGAGCGTATGGCATAGGCAACCCGACCAATGTGATCGAGGACCATGGCACCGGTGCCCTCGAGAAAGACATTGTCTTTCTCGAGGCCTGAATAGTCGATGATGTCCTGGACCCGATATTCGTTCTTCAGCATCTCGATCACGTCACCGCGACGCTCTTTTTGCCGATTGGCCGAGTACATCGGATAGACGGCGACATGTCCGCCCGAGTGGGTCGAAAACCAGTTGTTGGGAAATACGGAATCGGGCGTTGTCATTGCCCTATCTTCGAAGACATGGACGGTGACGCCAGCAGCGGCGAGACCTTCCGCCATAAGCGTCACCTCGTCGTATGCCGCGCTCGCGACCGCCGCGGCGGCACGCTTCTCGTCATTTGACTGAAACGAGTTGTCGGCGGCGGTCATCGGGTTCGGCGTGAAGTGACGCGGCCGGATCATCACGACACCCTTGGGGGCCTGTACGGACTGCCTGCTCATCACATCGCTCCGATCTTCTGAGGAATGGGAGCTGCCTTCGCAGCGCGCAGGATCATGCCGAAGAGATCGCGCGGGTCGTCGGGATCGGCAAGGAGATCGAGCTCCTCATAGAGGCCGGTGCCCTTAACTCGGTCGCGGACATAGCGCAGCGCGGAGAAATCCTCGATGGCAAAGCCGACCGAATCGAACACCGTGATCTGGCGGTCGCCCGAGCGGCCTGGCACTATCCCCGCAATCACCTGCCAGAGCTCTATCACCGCATGATCGGGATCGAGTTGCTGGATTTCGCCCTCGATCCGCGTCTGTGGCGGGTATTCGACGAAGATGTCCGACCGCAGAAGGATGTCGCGGTGGAGCTCTGTCTTGCCGGGGCAGTCACCGCCGACCGCGTTGATGTGGATGCCGGGGCCAACCATGTTGTCGGTCAGGATCGTCGCATACTGCTTGTCGGCCGTCACGGTGGTGACGATTTCGGCTCCTTCGACAGCTTCCTGCGAGGAGGCGCAGGCCTTGATCTCGAAACCCATGCCGGCCAGGTTCTTCCGACATCGGGCGGTGGCGGTGGAATCGAGGTCGTAAAGTCGGAGTTTGTCGACGCCGACGATCTCTTTGAAAGCGGTCGCTTGGAACTCCGACTGGGCGCCGTTGCCAATTATGGCCATGGTCCGCGCGCCCATTGGGGAAAGATACTTGGCGGCGATGGCCGACATCGCCGCGGTCCTGAGCGCCGTCAGTATCGTCATCTCCGTCAGCAACATAGGGTAGCCGCTGCCAACATCAGCGAGCACCCCGAAGGCAGTGACCGTCTGGCGCCCGAAGTGCGTGTTCTTCGGATGGCCGTTGACGTATTTGAAGCCGTACGTTTCGCCGTCACTAGCGGGCATCAGTTCGATGACACCGTCAACGCTATGAGAGGCAACGCGCGGTGTCTTGTCGAAGCTTTCCCAGCGCAGGAAGTCTTCCTCGATGTACGCTGCAAGCTCAATGAGAAATCGCCCAACGCCGGTTGTGTTCACCAGCTTCATCATGTGGTCCACGCTGACGAAGGGGACGACGTTCAGTTCTTCGTGCATGCGTTTGCTAGCTCCTCAATTGGCGGAGGTGCGTTTACCCTTGATGCGCACCAGAAACAGCGACGCTGAGATGCTGGCCGAATTTTCGGCGGGCTGGCCGCCGGGTTTTCCAATTCGCAGGTCTCGTCCTTCATTGAGCCCTCCCCGTCAGCGAGAAATTCCATCGCAGCCTGAGACGGCTCGATCGCTCGAAGGAATTCTCAGTAATGCGCAGTGGCAATGAGTTCGATCAGGGCCCGCTCGCCGAGGTCAGCAATACCGATCGTTGCGCGCGCTGGCAGGTCTTCCGGCGCGAACCACTCTTTCCACACCGCATCCATGTCCGGTTTGACATTCATGTCTGTGATGAAGATCGTTACTGCGAGCAGCTTCGATCGGTTCGATCCCGCCTCTTTCAGGTACGTGTCGAGCTTGGCCAACACTTCCCGGGTCTGGCCGGCCATGTCCTGGCTGTCGTCGTCGGCGACGATGCCACCGATGTAGGCGATGCCGTTGTGCTTAACGACGCGATGGAGGGTAGGCGTACGAAGCAGCCGTTCGGTCATAACGAGTATCCTTCTTCATTAAATTGGTGATCAACCGGATCTCTGCCGGTCACGGCCTTCAAGGCGCGCGGCGCATGCGGAAGGGCCGCCAGCTCAACCAGGCGAACCGGCTTTACCGGAGAGCGCAGACGATAGGTGCCTATCTCGCCAGGATTCATCCCTTTCGCGGCGGCCATGATTTCCGTGACCGTCGCGGCGCAGAGGCGCCCCTGGCACGGTCCCATTCCGCAGCGAATGAAAGTCTTCAATTGGTTCGGACCGGGTGGTCCGAGCGCAATCACCTCGCGAAGCTTGCCCGCCGAAATCTCTTCACAGCGACACACGATCGTTTCTGGATCGGAGGGGACGAGAAAGGCACGCGCAGGCGAGTACAGCGCGTCGAGGAAGTCTCTGCCCTGAAAGAAGCGCTGGCGTCGTCCCTGAAGGTCCCTGATCGATGAGGCCGACTTTGCGAGGCCGAGGTCCGAAAGAGCAGCCAGGGCGGCAATCCGTCCGCCCATTTCGGCTGCTTGAGCGCCCCCGATGCCGGCGCTGTCTCCCGCGATGAGAATGCCTCGCCTTGGCGTGCGCCCCTCGGCGTCCGTCACTGGCTGAAAAGCGCGTTGGCGCTCGTTCCATGTCAAGGGGCAACCGGCGGCAGTTGCAAGATTGATGGCTGGTACAACGCCCTGATGCAGCAGAACGGTCTCGGCTTGAAGTGTTTCAGTTTTCAGGCGAGTCGCGAAACGAACGCCCTCGACGGTATTTTGCCCAAGGATCGCTAGCGATTGAACTCGGGTCACCACACGAATATGGCGTTTCGTTTTGAAGAGCAGGCCAAGCCCCTTTACCAGATACGGCGAGCCCAGAAATCCTGGCAGGTGGCGCAATGCTTCCCACCGGAGGAGCGATTGCGACGTATCAAGAAGAGTCATGTTGTGCCCGCCTGCATCGGCAAGCTGGCTCGCCAGGAGGTATAAAAGCGGCCCGCAGCCTGCGAGGACGACCGGTGCGCTCGGCACGGCACCGGAGGATTTGAGTGCGATCTGGGCTGCACCGGCCGTCATGACACCCGGCAGAGTCCACCCGGGCACGGACATCGGCCTTTCTTGAGCACCGGTCGCAAGGACCACCGCAGCCGCCTCAATCATGCGCGCAACACCAGCTACCGTCAGCCCCACGCGATGATGATCCTTGCCCTCCCCATCTTCGGTGTGCTCGATGCTCCACACGGTCGCTTTCGCGGCATAGTCTCCGCTGCACTCGGCGAACAAATCTGCAAGCGGTTTTCCCTTCCAGTAGTCGGAGCCGAGGTAGCCTCGCTCGCCGGGCCGGTTGCGCGTGATTTCGCGGTATATCTGACCACCGGGACGAGGGTTTTCGTCCAGCACGACAACCCGTGCACCCGCGTTAGACGCTTCTATCGCAGCCGCCATTCCCGCCGGCCCTGCCCCAACGATCAGGATGTCATAGACGGGGAGCAAGTCTTCTGCCTTGGACACAACACGTGCTGTCATAATACCTCACGCCCCTTCGTCAGGGCCGGAATGTGGAGGCAAGCTCGATGCACCATTTTGGCTGAGCACGGTCATTCCGTCATCTACTTCAATGAGACAGGCCTGGCGATTTTGAACACCATCGACGGTGACGAGGCATTCGAAGCAGACACCCATCAGGCAATACGGAGCGCGAGGAGCACCGCTGACCACCGAATGACGCACCTGATGAACGCCGGCGGCAAGCAGAGCGGTGGCGAGCATGTCCCCGCGCTCTGCCCGCATCGACGCGCCGTCGAAGGTGAAGTGAACGGACTGTTCGATTTCACGCAATCTGGTCAGCATGAAACCTCCTTGCCGAAAATGAGCTCAGCTCTTCCCTCATCTGTGAGGCGTAGATCTGCGGGGCCACGACCAGGGCATGGTTCGCCGCTAGCGTCACCCCTGAATGGCAAGCCACCAGGAATGCGCTTGGATGGCTGGGGGAGCGATCGTAGATCGGTACACCATCGGCGGTTTTGACCCTGAATCCGGTCCAGCTGCGCACCACGCTCAAGTCTGCAAGAGACGGGAAAACCCGAATTGCACGGCTTGCAAGGACGGCAGTGATGTCCGAAGACGTCGCTATGCTGGAGCTGTCCGTCTCTTCGCTGTCACCGATCATGACGCCGCCTTCATCAGTTTGACGGATCGTTGGCGACAGACAGGGTAGAAAAGGCTTGCACTTTTCGGTGACAAGAACCTGCCCCTTGCTTCGCTTGAGCGGACATGAAAGGCCCACCATCGGGGCGAGCCTTTCATTTTCAAGTCCGGCCGCGAGCACAATCTTGCTGGACATAATCGAAAAGCCATCGCCCGTGACGATGAAGCCATCGGCCACGGGCCGGATCGCGTCCACCTTGTGATTGGCTCGATAGCTCGCCCCTTTTCCGATCATTGCCGCGTGCAACGCATGAAATAATCGCAGCGCGTTTACGTGGCCGTCCGCTGGGGAATAGACCGATCCCACGACATCAGGTCCCACATGCCTCAAACGCTCGCGTGTCTGACATCTGTCCAGCAGTTCGAAGGTTGGAGCATGGGCGGCCGTTTCGGAGGCGATGCATTCCATGTCCGCCCGAATGGCTTCGAGTTCCTCATCCGCAAGTGCAAACGTGAAGCCACCGTTTTGAATGAGGCCTACGTCGATGCCGCTATCCTCATAGAGCGCAGCAGCCATCGTCGGCCATATCTTCGCCGAGCTGTCGGACCACAGCGCATAATGGGGGGCATGCACACCTTTGCCTTGTACCCACACCAACGCAAAATTCGCTCTCGACGCCCGCAGGTCTAAGTCCGAGCCATCGAGGACAAGCGGCTTCACGCCTGAGCGGGCAAGTCCCCAAGCGATGGACGCGCCGACAAGGCCGCCGCCTATGACGAGCAACTCAACGTTTTGCATCGTTCGCACGCACATCGTTGCTGGAGGCCCCGAGCACGAAACTGGACGTCGTCAGCCGGCGGACATGGTCCTCATCGATCGCAACGCCCAATCCTGGACGCTCCGGCAGATGCACCATGCCGTTGCGCACGAAAGACGAAAAATCCGTCGGGTCCTCAACCAGCCGCATGGTCGACATGAAAGCATGACCAACGTCGATGAGGTTTCTAACGGTGACTGCATGTTGGAGTGAGGCGGCCTGTGTAATGCCGAACTCGATCATCGAATTCATGTAGCATTGGATGCCGAATGCTTCCGCGGTTGCGGCGATGCGCTGCGCGCGCAGAGGCCCGCCATTCTTGCTGCTCTTGATGCTGAAAACCTTTGCCGCACCGGCGACAGCTAGGTGAGCAGCATCAGTGTGTTCAATAATCGATTCATCCGCCGACAGCGGAAACTGGCTTGCGCCCGACAGTTCCGCCATGCCTTTAGTAACGTCATCGGCCAAAGGCTCTTCGATAAAGGCAAGTTTCGAGCTGGCTATCCCAGCCAGGAACTCCCGCGCTTGATCGAGGCTCCAACCTTGATTTGCATCTGCAATGAGCTTGATGCTCTCGCCGTATCGCGCCTCCAAAGCTGCCACACGTTTGATCTCGCTAGCGATGGGCGAAGTGCCCATTTTCAGCATGAAGCTTGAGAAGCCTTGGGCGGCGCGCTCTTCGATGATGGGAATATCGTCTTCAGCGGTGCCATTGCTCAAAGGCCACAGGACCGGCAGCGAGCGGCGGATCGCCCCCCCGAGAAGCGTCGCCGCCGAAACGTTCAACCGTTTGCCAAGAATGTCCAGCAATGCCATCGACACGGCGCCTTTAGCGCAGAGGTGGCTCGGGAGAAGCGAGTCGACCAACGCGTCGATCGTGCCTGGCATTGGCTCCGCTGCGCGGAGAACTATGGGCAACAGCGTCTCCTTCAGAACACGCATCACGCCGGCCGGCGTCTCGCCATCCACCGTCCCGGCGGGATTGGCTTCGCCCCACCCCACAATACCGTCAGCGTCTGTGAGCTTCACGAGGACTGCCTGGGTTGCGACCAATACTCCTTCGGTCAGCTTGTAAGGTACGCAAAGCTTTGCTTCGATTTCGAACACATCTGCGCTCACAATCGGAGCAATGGTCTCTGTGGTTGTTTTCTCGTTCATTCTAAATTCCTGGAACAATGGAGGCGAAGACCGCGCGTGTTGGGCCGAGCCCATGCGCCAATCCATTAATGGGTTGCCGCGGCGGTCGTGGACCGGAAGGCACGCTCGGTGCGCAAATGAGGATTGAGCCATATCTCGGTTACCGTGACGGCGCGGCTGACTATGAAATTAATTGACAGGTAGATAGCGCCTGCGATCACGAAGACTTCGACCGGCTGGAATGTGTTGGAGATGATCTGCTTCGCCACCCCGGTGACTTCCACAATCGTGATCGTCGAAGCGAGCGAAGTCGATTTAACCATAAGGATAATTTCGTTGCCGTAAGCAGGCAGTGCAAGGCGCATCGCGATGGGAAAGACAACGCGACGGAATTGCAGGACACCCGACATTCCGACTGCGCGAGCCGCCTCAATTTGACCTACGGGAACAGCCTGAATAGCGCCTCGTATGATTTCGGTGCTGTAGGCGGCCGTACTAAGTGTGAGAGCAAGGATCGCGCAGAACCAGGCATCCCGGAAGAGAACCCATAACCCGACCGCTTCAAAGAAGGCTCTGAACTGCCCGGATCCATAGTAGACCAGGAACATTTGAACTAGGAGCGGTGTTGAGCGGACTACGTACACGTAGGCGTACGCCAGGCCAGAAAGAAGCCGACTGTTTGACACACGCATCAAGGCCAATGGCACGGCAAGCGCGAAGCCCAGACAAAGCGAAACTGCAGCCAATATTAGGGTGGTGGGTACAGCGGCAATAAGTTTCGGGAATGCATCCCGCATGGCATCGAAATCCATTACTGGCTCCTCACCCCGCGGTTTGCCCATTTCTCAGCCCGGATAAATCCACGGTTGGACAGGGAGGTCAGCAAGAGGAAGAGAACAAATGCCGCAAGATAGAAGGTAAACGGCTCTTTCGTTGAACCAGCCCCAACCGCAGCGGCGCGCATAATTTCCACGAGACCGACCACAGAAATCAGAGAGGTATCCTTCAGCGTATATTGCCAGACGTTGCCCATGCCCGGCAGCGCAAACCGCGCAGCCTGCGGAATCAGAATTCGCCGCAGACGAAGGGCTGGCCCCATTCCGATCGCCCTTGCGGCCTCGATTTGACCCTTCGGAATCGCGAGAACGGCAGCACGGATAACCTCCGTCGCGTAGGCACCGGCGCTCACACCGATGCACAATATGCCAATGGCGAAGACCGGCGGCTCCACATAGCCCTCGAACCCGAAAAGCGAATTTCCGAGGTAACGGAGCATTGATCCGCCCCCGAAGAAAACGAGAAAGATGATCAGCAGCTCCGGAACGCCTCGCACAACGGTCGTGTAAAAATCGCCGAGGAGTCTAAGCCCCCAGAACCTTGACAGCTTTGCAGCAGCAAAAGCCGAACCAATAAGGATGCCCAAGGCGAAGGCGAAAGTTGCCACCACAAATGTCATGACTGCACCACGGGCCAACTCGTCGCCCCAGCCGGCGTCGCCCCATGCAAGTTGTGTGAGATCCATGGTTGGCACTCAAATTTTAGAATAGAGGTAAGATTGGAGCGCCGAGTATTGGCTGCCGGCGCGCCAGTTCCAGAGGAGCATCAATTCAGCGGTGTCGCGTCGTAACCGAACCATTTCATCGACAGATTCTTCATCGTGCCGTCGGCAATCGCTTCGGCGATCGCCTTGTTGAACATTTCGCGCAGCTGCTCGTCTTCCTTGCGGACACCGATGCCAGTACCCTTGCCAAAAGGTCCGCCGGTCATGTTTGGCCCGAAGATTTTGAGATTCTTGCCTTCGGGTTTCTCGGTCAACGGCTTAAGGCGAGCCAAGGAGGATAAGCTTGCGTCGATCCGACCGGAGTTCAGGTCGAGAATCATGTTGTCGGCAGTGTCGTAGCTCGCTAATTCAACATTCGGCAGCAGCTCTTTCATGAAGCTCTCGGTGGTTGTGCTGACCTGCACTCCGACTTTCTTTCCCTTGAGAGCCTCACCCAGTTTATCAAGCGCCGCCCGCTCCTCGGGACTCACGTCATCAAGCGCAAGGCTATCCAAGTCACTCTTGAAGTCGAGTAAGGGGCTGCCAGCCGGGGCGATGAAACGGATCGGCGTCCTGATATAGGGTTGCGTGAAAGAGATGATCTTTTCGCGAGCAGGCTGGATGTCCATTGCGGCGAGGATCACGTCATAGCGGCCAGCGACAAGTGACGGTATGATCCCATCCCAAGCCTGCTCCACGACCGTGCACTCGACTCTCATGCGGCTGCAAAGATCGTTGCCAAGATCGATGTCGAAACCCATCAGACTGCCGCCAGCGTCCTTGTAATCGAAGGGTGCGTACGATGCTTCCGTTGCTATCGAGATACTCTTATAATCCTTAGCCACTGCTTGCCCTGCCACACATGCAGCGCCTGCAAGAATTACGAACAACGCATTTATTTTGAAGTTTTTCATGTTCTCTCCCTCTGGTCGTCGTTGTTTGAGGTTTATCTAATGCTGGCGTCACGATCAATTCACAGAACGCTTGCAAGGAACTCTCGACACCTCTGCGAAGCGGGGTTCCTGAATACTTCTTCTGGTGTCCCTTGTTCTTCGATCCTCCCTTTTTCCAGAAAGACGACCTTACTTGAGACGTCCCGAGCGAAACCTATTTCATGAGTGACCACGATCATGGTGCGTCCCTCTTCCGCGAGCTGCCGGATAACCTTCAAGACCTCGCCCACTAGCTCTGGATCAAGCGCAGATGTGGGCTCGTCGAACAGAAGAGCGGCCGGCTCCATCGCAAGTGCGCGGGCAATGCTCACACGCTGTTGCTGGCCACCGGACAGTTCAGAGGGATAACTCCCATGCTTTTCGGCAATTCCAACCTTGCTCAGGAGGTCCATGGCTCTGTCTCGCACTTCATTCCTCGGCTGCTTGAGCACGTGGACCGGCCCCTCCATGACGTTCTGTAGTACCGACATGTGCGACCACAGATTGAAGCTCTGAAACACCATGCCAAGCTGCATCCGCATCCGGTCGATTTTCTTGCGATCGAGCCCAACCAGACGGCCTTTATGGCTGGTCTCAACTTTGATTTCATCTTGACCGACCGCAATCCGACCTTTGCTCGGCATCTCGAGGAAATTCATGCAGCGCAGGAAGGTACTCTTGCCGGAACCCGAACTGCCAATGATCGAGATAACGTCCCCTCTGTTGGCTTCGAGCGACATTCCCTTCAGCACCTCAAGCGTGCCGAAACTCTTATGTATGTCCTCTGCAACGAGGGTTGGTCGATTGCCGATAGCCGGAGGGACATTGGGCATCGCCGTGCCTTCGGTGACGTACGCGCTTTGTAAAGCAGCCGCGAAAAGGAGGCCTGACGACTTCATGATTGTTTCCTTCCAACTGCAGCAGCCTTCCTCCCGGCTGACGCTTCATGCTCCTGCGCATGCCTCATCAAGCCCTCTTTTCCTCCAATGATGTGAGTTTTCATAAGAGCTGATGCTGCGTCGGCATCTCGTTCTTGGATGGCTGCCAAGATGCGCTTTTCCTCGGTGTTCCCCGGCTCGCCAAGATGGAGGCGCGAGAACTTGCTGCGGAACAGGACAAGCCGCCCCCAGACGCTCTTCAGCATGTCCACAAGGTTCTGACTGCCGGACATCGCCGCTACGAGCCGATGAAAGTTGACGGCGTGGTCAAATATCGCAGGCTCTTCCCCACGCGCGATTGCGCCGTCCATATTCTTGAGGCACTGAGCGAGCAGGCTCAGATCGTTTTCAGTGCGGTTCTTCGCAGCAAGCTCTGCAGCGAGCGCCTCCAAGGAAGCGCGAATGTCGTAAAGTTCCCATGCCTCTTCGGGGGGCATGTCGCGGACGAACGGCCCCTTGTTCTTGGTGATTTCAATCAAGCCGTCCTTCTCGAGCTGCCGGAGCGCCTCGCGGACCGAGGGCCTGCTTACGCCAAGCGCGGTGGCCAGTCGGTTCTCGTTCATATGTTCGCCCGGCAGAAGCTCGCCTAACAGAATTCTTTCGTGCACCTGCTGATAGACCAATTCCGAAATGGAGACATTCCGGAGCAGCTTCAGAGCGCTGTTCAGACTTCCCTGTTCCCGCTCACTCTCCCGCATCGGGGCTCCTCTCGCGCATGCTAAATGTCGATTGCCGGCAATCTGCATTACTAAGGCCAGCCTGTCAAGCAGCGCGAATTGGTCACTCCTAGTCGGTGGTCGGGCCGGTAAGAGCGATTTAGACCTGACCCAAGTTCGTAGCGGTAGCTCAGGACAAGCTCCCCATCACTCGAACCTCGTAGTGATCTGGCTTTTGACCTTTCTGACGTCCGGACGAGAGATTTGCCCCGCGGCAATCTCCTTAGGAGCGATGGTCGAGCAGGTTTGTCTGTGGTGCCGGGATTATGGTCTCCAAAGCCCGGCTGACGGCGAGGTGAAGCGATTGGTCCGCTCGGTGCGGCGCGGCTTCGAAAGCGCCTTGCTATTCTAGAACGGATCGCCGCCGGGCTGCATGTAGACGCGATCACGAAGCTGGAGGCTTCACTGGCCGACGGACGGTGCGACTGGCTTCAACACGATGAAGGCGGATCCTGGCCGGCTTGGGCTGGAAAGCATCCTTGCCGTGGCGGAACGGCTTTCCTTCATCCAGTCGCTGCGGCTTCCCGCAGATCTGGTTGGCGTTCGCGGCGCCCACTTTTGGAACAACTCTATCGTCGCGTCGGCCAAGAGACGGCCCGCGAGGTGCGCCGGCATCCAGAACCGCGCCGGCTCGGCCTCTACGCGATCTATCTTGTTCCGCGCGTGCGGGAAATCGTCGACGCTGTTGTCGATCTTCTGATCGAGACGGTGCACAAGATGGCAACGATGGCGGAACGCAGGGTCGTCAAGACGATCGCGAGGGATTATCAGAAGGTCCACGGCAAGGAGGGAATTCTGGCGCGGAGCCGAGGCGGCCATTGCGACACCGGAAGGGGCGGTGTGTGATGTCATCTTTCCCGTCGCTGATCAGGTGGTACTTGCCGCGGTTGTCCGCGAGTACAAGGCCGGCGGTTCCTATCAGAGCCGGGTCCATACGGTTTGCGGTCATCCTATGGCAGCCATTACCGGCGTATGTTGCCGACGCTGTTAAGCCTTCTGGAGTTTCGATCGAATAATGCAGCGCCCAACTATGATATCTGTGTCTTGACGGCGTTACGGGAGCCAATTTGCTGCAAGCAAATCTGGGTGGTGGGGCTGAAAGCCTTCGTATCCCGGTTCAAGGTGGAGATGGCGGCTGCGCTGCATCGCCGGAACGCCGGACTGCCCGACAACCCGCATGTCCGGCTTCTTTGGCGCGGCCGCAACCGCATCTCGCTCTCGCCGCTGGAACCGTTACCCCCGCCGAACCTCGATGCGGTGAAAGCCGAAATCGAGCGCCGGGGCCGGGCAAAGGCTTGCGGGACGTGCTCAAGGAAGCGGCACTCAGGACCGGATGTTTGGAGGCTTTCAAAACCTCGGGCGACCGCGTCATCCTTGATGCATCCACCTTGCAGAGCCGGCTGCTGCTCTGGCTCTATGGACTCGGCACGAATGCCGGTCTGAAGCGCGTCAGTGCCGGGACGGAGGGTGTGTCCTATGCCGATCTGCTCCATGAGAGGCGTTGGCGCGCTATCGGTCGCTCGACCGCGGGCCTGTCTACCGCAACTTCGGCTGGGTCGGTCCGGTACGCCGTCGATGAACTCGACGCCTGGGCGGAGATCTGCCGGCGATCCAACGACGGCTTTGCCGCCTGCATGGCAGGACGCATTCCGTTGACCGCGCATAGCCTCTAAGCTATCGAATGGCAGATTCGATGGGTTTTTCTTGATTGCGACGGTCGCGTCTGCTGAGATCCCAGAGAAAATGAGATCTCCGGCTATGGGGCAATATGGTAATGCCGGATAGTCCAAATGAGGAGTACGGCATGGGCCGCCGTTTTGATAAAGCCATCGCGGCACTACCGCCGGACCAATGCGATCGGATCGACGCTCGCCATGCTGATCTGAGGCAAGAAATTGAAGGTCTGCGTGAGCTCCGCCGGATCGCGGGCAAGGCTCAAGCCGAAGTGGCCGCCGCGCTCAATATCAAACAGCCGTCGGTTTCGAAAATCGAAAAGCAGGCCGACATGTATCTTTCGACACTGCGTGGCTATGTCGAGGCAGTCGGCGGCGAACTCGAACTCACGGTGAAGCTCCCGAAGCGACCTACTTTCTGCATTCATAGCCTCGGGAGGTTTCACCCCCCAGCTCCATGCGCCAGCCTCGATGGCCAAGGCAGGACAGCGGAGGCGAGTCGTGACGCCTCGATTCAGACTCGATAGCCATAGGTTCCAAACGCCGACGAGCGGCCAAATCTGTGAAAGGCGCTGAATTCGATGATCGCGACCGAAACAAAAACCGCTGCAGGCATTCTCACGCTCACGGCCTTGCGTGGCATTGGCCCGGCCACCGCGGAACGCCTCGCGGAGAAGTTCTCTCTTCTCGACGCTATCGCCGACGCGGAACCTGCGAAACTCAGGTCCGTCGTTTCGGCCTCGGTAGCCGAGAGCCTCCACGAACCAACCGCATTGGCCAATGCTGGCGAGAAGGCTCAGCGTGTGCTCGACGAGGCCGATCGGCGCGGTATTCGCGTCCTTTCTGTTTTTGATCAAGACTACCCCGCCGCGCTCCGCTCGCTCCAGGATCGTCCTCCCGTCCTTTTCATCAAAGGCAAGCTGCCGCCGTTTCGCAGCGTGGCGTGCATCGGCACGCGCGAGCCGTCCGAGTTCGGAGAGATCGTCAGCGACAGAATCGTCGAGACGCTGGTTGCTGCGAACTGGGCGGTCGTCAGCGGCCTCGCGGTTGGCGTCGACTCGCTCAGCCATCAGGCCGCGCTGCGTCACCGTGGCCGGACCATCGCCGTGATGGCAGGTGGACTCGACGGGATCTATCCCAGACAGAACGCCAAGCTGGCCGACGAAATTCTTGAGAAGGACGGTGCGCTCGTCAGCGAACAGCCTTTCGGCGTCCCGCCGTCTCCCCGAAACCTCGTCCAACGCGATCGTCTGCAAAGCGGGCTCTCGGTAGCGACGTTCGTGATACAAACCGATATTAAGGGCGGCTCGATGCATACGGTGCGCTTCACGATCCAGCAGAACCGGTTGCTGTTTGCCCCGGTCCCGCTGGGACGGCACGCTGCTGAGCCGAAGAGCCAAGGCATACTGGCACTGACGCAGATGCCGGGAACGCAGTTCGCCGACGCTGCCCGAGCAGAAGGCGACTATCGCCGCATCCTTCTAGAACGCTTCCGCGACCAGCCCGTCGCCGTGCCACTGGCGAGCAGAGAAGATTACGCCTCCATGCTCAACCTGCTCGAGACACGCATGACCGGGGCGGAACAACCCGCGCTAAGCCCCGCATCATCGCCTGCTCAGATGTCGATGCTCTGACATGCCGGGCATCTTTCTCTTCGACCTCGACATGACGCTTGTCGACAGCTCCGCGCTTGCCCAGTTGCGACGGTCCCAGATGTGGGAGGGAGTGCGTCAGAACATGCGCCTCATTCGCCCCTTTCCGGCCCAAGGACGGTCCGCTCCGCACGAACTGCCAGGTCTTCTAAGGGCGGACGGACAAACCGTGGGGATCGTGACCTCCTCACCGAGATGGTATGCGGAAGCCGTCCTCCAGCAGTTCCGTGTTCCCTACGACGTACTCGTCACGTACGGCGACACCGAAAACCATAAGCCTGATCCCGAGCCTCTGCTCAAGGCGCTTAAGCTACTTGGCATCCCGCCCAGCCGGGATTCGCTCTATATCGGCGATGACGTTGGCGATGTGGAAGCCGCGTACCACGCAGGCTTGGCCTCGGTCGCGGTCAAATGGGGGCAGTCCTCAGTCTTCGAGCTCTCCTCGACAGCTCCGGACATTTTCATGTCCAAGGCCTCGACCCTGCTGCGTCGTGATCGGATTGCCGGGCGGTGCTATCTCGGCGAAGCCTTGACCAGCGGCTGGGACTTCCACAGCCATTGGGGTTCCATCCTCCATTGCGACGACGACCCTGTCGTCTACGCGCTCGGCAGATATTTCACCGCCTCCGATCCGCGCCACGCGACGAGCGCGCTTAGTGCTGCAGTCCTCTCGCTGAAGAACGACGACACCCGAGCCAAGATCCTCGGCGAGGCTGTCGGCAATGCCATAGCCAATCTCGACTGGGCACCGGATTACGTCGTGCCGGTGCCGATGAAGCCATCTCAGCAGCGCAATCGGTTCGAACAGCTCCTGAATGACGCGGCCACCCATTTCGACGAAGACATCGAGATCGAGCTGAAGGGGCTACGATGCGTCAAGGAGATCGAAGGCTACAAACAGATGAAACCGCTTGAGCGCTCCGAAGCGATCAAAGGTGCGTTTCAGTCCAACTTCAAATGGAACGGCAATAAGGTTCTTATCATCGACGATGTTTATACGACCGGCGAAACCACCGGCGAGTGCGCACGAACGTTGACCGCCAGTGGCGCAGGCGAAGTCAGGGTAATGACTCTGGCAAAGGACCAGCGTGTTTTTGCGCGCAAGATATGCCCAGTATGCGGAAGATCTATGAAGGTCCGAACCAATTCGACGACTCACGTAAAGTTTTGGGGGTGCTCCGGATATCCGGACCACTGCCAGCACACCGAAGATGTTTGAGCGCGGGTTCGTCCGCGAATTGGCGTTTGAAACGACCTTCCGGGAGCGCGGGGGACGATGATCGGTCGAGGTTCGCAACGGAGGCGCTGGGAGACGCATATCCACGCTCCTGGCACCCAGTCATAATAACCAGCTCGGCGGTGGCGATTCTTGGCCTGCCTTACCCTCATATCGGCCATCAGAAGGAAGGCGGTCTTCATGCTGCAACGTCCGGTGGTCCGCAGGTTCGCCGGACCATGTGAGAACACACGAGGGTTGGCGAACCATCCGCTATGGTGTTGCTTCTGTTGAGAAACACTTGTCCCTCTGTGAATGTAAATTGCCTCTAGAAACCGAGTTAGCCCCTTTCGACTAAGCTGGCGCGCTCCTTGACCTCTGCCGTCCTGCATGGCCGACTACATGCCGAGTACTTCGAGCGTCTCGGCGACGAACGCCCATCCGTCCTGCGTGACCAAGAATTCTCCGGCACTTTCTTGACAAGGGCGCCCGCGACTCCGACGTCGGGCCTGAAGAACGTGCATTCAAGCGCAGCGGAATGCGGCCTCCCGAGAAAACGAGATAGGCCATGAACAGAGCACGTGTCCGCGGCGTGTCGTTTTTCGAGTCGTTGTTGTCCTGCCCCCAGTTGCCGTAGGAGGCACCTCATCTGACTGCGGGCAAAAATTGGGACGCCGAGAGCCAGGAGGGCTGATATCTCCTCCCCGATGGCGGCGGCCGGTGCGGCCAGCCCAATCGTAGCCATCGAGATCGGTCAGCGCGGCGGAAAGCTGCTCGGCAAGATAATCAATAGGCTCCGCTGGAATCTCACTCGCGTGATTGATAAATCTTCCCGCCCCGCGGTACATCTTCATCTGCGCAGCAAAACCAAGCCTGGTCCGTAACGGCTTTGTCTCGATCAGCGCGAGTTCATCAAAGTTGAGGCTCCACCATCTGGCGAGTTCCGCGCCATCCCAATACTGCTGCACGCCACGCTCCCACGGTTAGCCTTCCGATGGCTATCTTTGCTTGCGAGTATGTCCCTTCAACACCGAAGCAGAAGATTCTCCATCTGTTCTTGCAGTTGGCCGTTTTCGCAGCGACGTACGCACTGGGCCGAATGGCAGCGTATCAAGATCGGTAAATCTGACGCGCTCTTTGCCGGATTGATAAATGCTACAAAGATTGTCGAGTTCGTGCCACAGGAACAATGGCGCCAGAGCCTTGGGCTCCAGAGCAGATGCAGTTCACAGTCTATTCCCCTGAGGCTATCGCTTGTCTAGCTGGTTTACACGGCCCGAACCAAACCCTGACGCCAACTTGCGTGCCGGATTTGGCGCTCCGTTTGCATTCCACCGCTTGCCTAGCCGGTGGTCGCGCCTCGGGGACCTTTCGGTCGGGCTTGCGACATTCTTGTCCAGTTTCGAACATAAGAGGGTTGCAAATAGACACGCTTGGGCAATTCGTTCCTCTCGGAACCAGGCGCTTGCCGAAGCGCGCGCGCTCATGATGGCTCCGACAGGCGCGTGTTCGCGATAGCCGTGCGTGCGCACGCAAGAACACGCTAGCGGGCAGACGCTACGCAATCACTGCAATCCCCGCCGGTGTGAGTATTGCATCGGCTCGGCTTCCGGTTCGTCTTTGTCCAGCCGGTGCGGAACCGCCGCATATCCGCACCATACAGCACCTTTGTCGAGTGTGATGACGAGGCGGTTATAGGGCGCGCCCGATCTTGAAGACACGGTCCTCGCAAGAAAAAGGATCGCTCCAAAAGCACCTCTATTTGAAATGGCACGCCGCTTGCTGCTCCTGGTTAGAGCCTATCAAATCATGATGAAAGCGACTTGCGCCATGCCCGACACGCGAAGCTCTAGACCGTGGCCTGAGGAGACGGCGCCCGTCCCCGCTGAACATCGGGACATCGTCTCCCCCGGAGGTCCGTGCTCGGTAGCCGCTTCGCGCACGGCTGGTCCGATGCCGGCACGCCAACACATGGCGCTCGCGCAATTGCCGTTTACCGGTTCTGATCAACATGTGAGTGTCCAAGAGCCCCATCAGAGAGCCACCGAAGCCAAGGTCGGCGGGTCACTGGCAAATATCGACGATACGCCGAACCAGCTCAGTAACGCGGGTCTCTTGCGTGAAGTCACATTTGAGGCCTCCGCACGCGTTCGATATTGGCTACTTCGGGCCCGCTATCACTTTGTCCCGGGCACGAGCGCGAGCGATGGATGCCGCTTCCGGCGCCATAGCCGTGGAAAGATTGCCCCAGCGGCTCGACAGCCTCCACTTGCTCAGATCGATGGCGTTCGGGTGACGAAGACCAACAGCCAAGACGTTCCCCTACATCGGGATGGAAAAAGGAGGGTGCGAGCCGCGAGGGCCTCATTTCATGCCCGGCATACGAGCCTTTGCTCGGTATTGCGCCAGCCTCTGCCAGAATCCGGCGCGCCAGTTTTTTCCTGAGGAGCAAGTTGATGACCGTTCAAAAGAAGGTTCCCTTCGTCACCTTTCTCACGCGTGTTCGCGATGAGTCAGTCCAGGGCCCAAATCCATATCGCTGGGAAGAAAAGACATCTGACGACTACTTTGCCGGCAAGCGCGTCATCCTGTTCTCGCTGCCTGGCGCCTTCACTCCGACCTGCTCGACCTACCAACTGCCCAATTTCGAAGAGCTCTATGATGAGTTTGAGAAGGAGGGAATTGACGCGATTTACTGCGTCTCCGTCAACGATGCCTTCGTCATGAATGCGTGGGGGAAGTCCTTGGGTCTGCAGAAGGTCGAGCTCATCCCCGATGGCTCAGGCGAGTTCACACGCAAGATGGGCATGCTGGTCGCCAAGGACAATCTCGGCTTCGGGATGCGCTCCTGGCGCTACGCCGCCCTGATCAACAATGGCGTGGTGGAGCAGTGGTTCGAGGAGGAAGGTTTCTCCGACAACTGCGAGGCCGACCCCTATGGCGTCTCATCCCCGCAAAACGTTCTGGAAACGCTGAAAGCCGCCGCATGACCTAGAAAACGTCTCACTGGTGCCATTGCCCGCCCCAAGAGGCTCCTCGACAGGATTATCGCGCTCACATGCAATCCTCAGCAAGCCTGCTTCAGCGCCAGAAGCAATCCATGGTCGCATCGCCTCAACTCATTGAGTCGATTCGCTTGCTGCAACTGGCGCATACTGAACTGCATCAGTTCGTGGAGCGGGAAATCGAGAAGAACCCGCTCTTGGAATCTGCGTCAAACGATGGCGGGCCTTTTGGCGATGTTTCGATTTCGGGAGCGGATCAGCCTGTCGGCCCTGGCGCAAACGCCGTTGAAGGACCGACCGGGGCAGGGTCGCCTGAACGGCTCGGGCAATGGAAATCACTCGGCAACACGACCAACAACCCGCCGGGCAATGGCCCTTCCCTCGACGAGTTTGCCACCCTCGCCGAAACATTGCACGACCATGTCGCTCGTCAGATCGCCCTCACTGCGTTCACACCACAGGAGCGGCTGATCGCTGGCCAGCTTGCCGCCGATCTGGAAGATACTGGCTATCTTCGGGCAAACCTTTTGGAGCTGGCCGAGAGCCTGAATGTCCATGAGGCTGTTGTGGAACGGGTTCTCGGAACCTTGCAGCAATTTGATCCACCGGGAGTTTTTGCGCGAAGTCTCAGAGAATGCCTCGAGATTCAGTTGCGCCAGCGAAATCGGCTCGACCCGGCAATGGCATCCTTGGTTGCCAATCTTGAAATGCTTGCGCGACGCGATTTTGAGGCACTGAAGCAGCATTGCGGCGTCGATGAAGAAGACCTTCTCGACATGATGCATGAGATTCGGGCGCTCGATCCCAAGCCTGGGAACCGATTCCAATCCGGTGCGTCTGAATCAATCATACCCGACGTCTGGGTCACGCCCTCGCCGCAAGGCGGGTGGCAGATCGAACTTGATCCTGCCACGCTGCCAAAGCTGCTGATCAACCAAAGCTACTATGCCGAAGTCTCGCGTCAAACTCCCCAAAATTCGAAAGATAAAGCATTTCTCGACGAATGCTTGCAAAACGCGACCTGGCTAATCCGCAGCCTCGATCAGCGCGCCAAGACCATTGTTAAGGTTGCGGCTGAAATCGTGCGTCAGCAGGATGCCTTTTTGGAACATGGCGTCGCCCACCTGCGGCCTCTCAATCTTAGAACCGTCGCTGACGCGATCGGCGTGCACGAGTCGACGGTAAGCCGGGTGACCTCGAACAAGTACATGCTTACCCCGCGCGGAGTCTTTGAACTGAAGTATTTTTTCACCGTCGCGATCGCGTCCTGCCAAGGCGGCGATGCGCACTCCGCCGAAGCTGTCCGGCATCGGATCAAAGCGATCATTGCCGCAGAATTTCCCGGCGACGTGCTTTCCGATGAGGACATCGCTGTCCGGCTGAAGGAAACCGGCATCGATGTTGCGCGCCGCACCGTCACAAAATATCGCGAAGCAATGAACATCCCCTCCTCCGTGCAACGCCGCCGGGAAATGCGCTTGTGTTTTTAGATTTGGGTCAAGGCAGCCAACATCACGTTGCATTGCATCAAAGTGGAGACTTCGTTCATGACCCAATCCGCAGCAGGCGTCATGGACGCTGTTCTGCACGACCCAGAAAAGCCCGTCCCACCGTCTGGTCCCGCATGGGGTGCGGTCATTTCGCTTTCCTTGGGCACCTTCGGGCTGGTCACGGCAGAGTTTCTGCCTGTTAGCCTGCTCACGCCGCTCGCACATGATCTCGGTATCACCGAGGGAGCGGCTGGACAAGCGATGACGGCGACAGCTATCGTCGGGGCGATCTCGGCGCCGACGGTGGCCATCATCACAAAGCGCCTGGACCGCAGGATCGTCATGTGGGCGATGACGCTGCTGCTGATCCTGTCGGACGTTCTGGCGGCCGGCGCGTGGTCGCTGGCGGTTCTCCTGACTGCACGCGTCGTGCTCGGCATAGCGCTCGGAGGCTTCTGGTCGATGTCGGCAACACTGGCGATGCGGCTCGTTCCAAGCCACCTCCTGCCGCGCGCTATGTCGATCATCCTCACCGGCGTTTCCGTGGCTACCGTTTGCGCAGCTCCAATCGGCGCTTATGTCGGCGATATCTGGGGATGGCGAAGCGCCTTCATGCTCGCCGCAGTCGGCGGCGCGGCTACACTGCTGGTGCAACTCATAACCATTCCGAGACTGCCTCCGATTGGAGTGGCTAGCTTCCGCAGCCTGCTGGATGTGGCTAAGATTCCGATGGTCAAGGTCGCGCTTGTGGTCGTCCTGCTGGTCGCTTCCGGCCACTTCGCCGGAATCACTTATATCCGCGCCTTCCTCGAGAAGATTCCCGCGCTTGACGTCGAGACGATCTCGCTTGTGTTGCTTGCTTTTGGCATCGGCGGATTCTTCGGCAATTTGGCCGGCGGGCTTCTAGCGGAGTACAGTCTCAAGGCAGTCGCGGCCCTTGCACCGCTGCTCATAGCGATAGCCGCTGTTTCGCTGCTGACGACGGGAGCATCGGCCTTCGCCTCGGCGATTGCGGTTGCAGCGTGGGGCTTTGCCTTCGGCGCGGTGCCGGTGGGATTACAGACGTGGATGGTGCGGCGGGCCGTTCCCGAGCAGGCCGAAAGCGCCGGTGTGCTGATGGTCGTAGCATTCCAAGTGGCAATCGCAGCCGGCGCGATTTTCGGCGGACTATTGGTGGACAATGCCGGGATTACCAGTGCCATTGCCTACAGTGCTGTTGCTACGTTCCTCGCCGCCCTGACAGTGTTCCTGCTCGGCCCGAAGCGCAAAACCTAGACCGCCTGACAGAAGAGGCCTCAGCAGCGTAGCGGGACGAGAGATGCAATCGCATGCACCGCGCGGCGCGATCCCCGCACGATTACTTTGGCGGTTGCAGGCTTCGTTTCGCCGAGCGCATAGGCCGACTGGATCGCCGCGGCCGCCTGGTCCGTGTTGGCCTCCCGTGGACCAGCGCCAGCGCCTCGCCGGCTTTCACCTCCGGGCCATGGCTATCTTCGCCAGACAGGCGAACATTGCCGGCACCGTTTCCATTTGCCGACGATGAGCGCTGCCAGCGCGATGAAACCCTCGCCGGCGGTCATGTCCTTCACGAAGCCGGCATTCTGGGCGAGTGACAGGTACGCGCCGGCCTTGCCCGCCAGAACGCCGGTGAAGATGCCGCGCGATAGCGCAGGCAGGTCACCGAAATGCCGGTGGTACCGACGGCGGCCGGATTTTCGCCGACCGCGCGCAGCCTAGGCCGAAGCGGGTGCGAACAGCACCACCAGGTAGATGGCACCATCAGGGACGCGACATAGACCAGCAGCGAATGGCCCGTAGATCAGCTCGGAATAGACCTGTCCGAGCACCGGGCACGCCGCGCACCGCTTCGGCGGTGAGCACAACGATCGCCTCGAATTGCGAGTATCCGGAGAGCGCCGGCGGGCGCCCGCCGGAACCAGGCCTGGCCGAGAATGATGGTGGAGCCGGCAGCGATGAAACTGATGGCGACGCCCAAGACGATCTGGTCGCCGCGATGGGTGATCGAGGCGAAACCGTGCGCTAGCGCCAAAAAACACGGCGGTAGCTACGCGGCGCCGAGGCCGCGCCGGGCCGAGCCTGTAGCCGCGGCCGTCGAAGCGCCGGCAAAGGTGCCGGCCAGCATCTTGCCCTCGGGCCTCCGAATAGAGCCCGGCCAGGCAGGCGAGCAGCAACGGCACGGAGAACACCAGTTGCTCGGCGGCGATGGTGCGGGTCGGGGTCCTGCACCGCCATGATGACGGCGGCCGCCGAAGCGAGCGTAGGAGCAACCGGACAGCAGGCACAGCATACAAATCCTCGAAGGCGTCAGTTCGCCATTCGACAAGAGACATATGGCGCGGCGCGAGCCCTGGCGCTTGTAAGACTGACGAAAGCGGCTCTTAATCCAAGGCGATGCCGTTCTTGATCCGTGTGAGGCGGCTTTCGCCTTCCTCCGGGCCGAAGCAGCTTTCGAAATCATTGCATTCCCGGCAACTGGGCGCTCTGCACAGCGAAAAACCTTCGGCCTCGCAGAGCTTGCGGTAAAAGTACTTCTTCCATTTCATGTTTTGGGTGTTGCCGGCCGCCAGCGTCGGAAAATGCGAGGCGAGCATGCGGCCGAGCTCGGTACGATTAAAAAGGCCAAGGTCCTGCCAGAGATGGTCATTGCGCATGGCACGCCGGGCGATGATCTTGGCGAAGCGGGCGCTCGCCTCGTCGCCCGGCCGGGCATGCGCCAGCAGCAGTCCGCGCAGAAGTTCTTCCTCCAGCTCCGGCTCGGGCTCGCTCACCTCTTCCAAGGCAAACGCGTTGATAGAAATAGCAGGGAAACTGCGGGCCAGGACATCGCGCAGCTCGGCGCGCGAAAGGCCGGTTGCCTCCGTCGCCGTCGCCTCGCCAGCCTCGATTTCCTTGAGCGCACGTGAAAGCACACAGGCAAGCACATGCTGGTCGAACCTCCTCTCCAGCTCGATCTGCGGCCATTGGCCGGTGCTGAGCCGGGCATAGCGCTGGGCAAACATGGTGCCGTTCTCCTGGTTTGTTCTATCAAGTCATGCAGCGACCCGGCCGGCCGCAACATGGTCGGGCAGTTCTTCGGGCAGAAGCGGGCGCCAGGCTCCGCAGCCAATGCAAAGGCCGGTATGTCGACGGCCATGACCACGCGATTGAGCTCGCCACCGAAATCGTATCCTCGGCGTCGCAGACGCTGAGGATTTCCCCCACATCACCGACACAGTAACGATGCATGACCTCGCGCGAGCAGACTTTGAGACAGCGGGAGCAGCCGATCCAGGCCCTGCCATCGATACCGGTCAGATATTGCGGCATCCGTCTGAAGCCCTCACAAGTGACGAAAGGGAGTGTCTTCGTGAATTCTCCAACCCAACCGAGCTCTTGCAGCTGCTGAGCGCACGCAGGCCAGCGCAATGCTGAAGCTGCATCCTCACTGTGCGAACAGGTGAACGCTGCGCTCCGGCCGGAGGCCATAGGAACAGCGATTGAAGCTGCGCCGACCGCCATTTACGTCCGACGGGAAGGCGAAGCCTCGACCTCCAACACGAAGTGGACGACATTTACTTCGATGTTGCCGGTCATTTCTCGCGTCGCGACCGGGATGTTATGCTTGGAGACGTGATGCTTGCGAGCCCCCAGCTCTATGGAACTGGCTCGGTCCTGGCCGATTTCGGCGAGCACTGCGGTCGATATTTTCGTGCTCCAGGTCGGGGCGTCGTGATCGACGACATAGGCGACCATGCCCCCATACGAAGAAATCGTGTAGGGATTGCTGGCGTCATCGAACCGTTTCAGCCCCCGCAGCCCGAGATATTCCGCCTTGATTTCGCGCTCATCGAGTACGGTCTTGGCTTCGATGCGCAAATCGAGTTCGGACTCCCGCATCAAAATGATCGTGTAGTCGGTGGGCTTGGCTTGCTTGCTGATGCCGGGATCCAGGGGCCGCGGGGTCTCGCAAGCTATCGAGATGTGACGGAGATCGACGTCGCCGTTGGCGGGGTCGGAGAGTGCTTGCTGGGCGCGGCGATAGGCGAAAAGGTCCGCCAAGGCACGGCTCACCGCCTCTTCTTGCGGAATCCCGGCCTTGCCCTTGCGGAACCAGTCTTTTTTCGCTTCATACTTCGCCCGCCTGAGCTTCAGTTCGTCGGCAGCGACATGAAGCCCCCCTATGGCATTGCCGAGAAACTCCGCCCACTCAGCGTTCTGTACGGCGCCCAATGTGGAGCGGCTCACTGGACCCAACTCCGAAGAGACCGCCTTAGCGTTGCGGCATCGGTAACGGCCTGGTCAATGGTCCACGCGCTCCTAGCAGAAGTCTTGAAGATATAGGCTCCATCACCGTCCACTGTCGGGACCACTACTGCGTTGCCGATGAAGCCGTTACCCATCGGAGGCTGAACGGACTCCTCGCGGCGTATTCCGAACCGGATACTAATCGGGAAGACCTCGCCGTCTTGTGCCTGAATGTCGACGCTCATGGGCAAGCTCCTGCCGACCGCCGCCCGGAGCTCGGCCTGCAAGCGATCGACATAGCTGCGGCGCGTGGCTTCGCTAACGTTCCTTTGACTGCCTACCGGACACTGGGCGTTGGCGAAATATTGCCGGAACTCCTTGAATTCGGAAAAGGCAGCTTTGAAGTCTTTGCCGGCATCCATGGCGTCGAGGATATCCGTATCAACCTGAGTCGAATTGCCCAATGCTAGGAACTTCTCGTCCGACCAGTCCGTGAACGGGCAAGGAATTGCCAATAGATCGTTCTTCTCGAAGCGAGCCTTATCCATAAGGTAACTGGCGCCGTATATCGACGCGAAGTACCGCACTACGCCGGAATCGATAAAGGCACGGAACGCCGCTTCGAACCCGACAGGAAATGGTATGCTCTTGGCGAACTCGTCCGCTTCCATCGCCGCTACCTGGCTTTTCCTCACGATCACGTTGAAGGTCGATGGATAGAGCACCGGTTCGCTGAAATAGAGCGCCTGGGCCATGCTGCGCGGCACAAGAATGACCTCGCCTGCGAAGTAACCCCTGAATTTCGGTGTCACCTTCCGCAACTGAGCTTGCGTCAAAGCCATGATCTGAACGGACTTTTCCGATCCTTCAGCTACCGGACGGCGTGAAACACCGGCATCCTGACCGCTGCGACCTTTTCCCATCGCAAGACCCGAATTCTCTAAAAAATGCGCCAAGGTCTTGTCGTTGAAATTGGACCAAACCGTCAGGGCGTCGTGCATGCGGCGATCGAAGTCACTCAGGATAGCTTGGGTGAACCACCCGCTTTTGCCTACCCCGAAATCCTTTGCCCTCTGATATTGAACCTCGGAATCCGAGGCTAGCAAGCTCCAAACCTCGTTCGTTCTGCCACCGGGCAGCGAGGACAGAAGCGGGCGGTAAACCGCGACCTTGTCATCGGCTTTCGGCTGGCGGTTCGTGACCACGACCACGCATGCGGAGGCTTCCACGCCCGGGAACAGCTTCCTGCGAAGATGAAACAGGCTGCCGATCCAGCGCAACGTTGTCCGACTTCCGATCGCGTGCGCGAACGGGCCTGCCAACCGACCGATGACCGACCGGGCCGGAAGGATCATGGCAACAGTCGCCTCGTCGGCGGCGAACTTGAATATCGCGAGCCAGAAGAAAAGATCCGACAACCTTGCTTGACCGACAGGCACGTTCGCAAGGCTCAATGCCGTCCGGAAGTCCGCGACGCCAGCGCTTTCTTCGCCGCGCCCCTGATCCCGATTAGTGCGATCCTTCTGGCCGCTCGAGGCCGACCATGGCGGATTGCCGACAACATGGGTGAACTTGCGGCCGAGAAACTTGGTGGCGAACGCGCTCTCGGAAACGACGTTGTCCGAAAGGTCGGGGAGAAATTTTTCGTCGCCGGCCGCCTCTACAAGCTCGTCGATCGTCGCTTGGCCGACATAATCCAGCAGGGTCAAATAAAGGCTGAAGCGACATACGTTCGCGGCCTGTGCGTGCAACTCGACGCCATGGATGCCCTTGAGCAACAGTGCCTTGGCCAGCCGGATATCCCGAGGTTTCCAGCCCTCGCGAGGCGTATACCGTTCCATCAGCCGCCGGAACGCGCCGACTAGGAACAGCCCCGATCCGGCTGCGGGATCGACTAATTCGGAGTCGGAGGTGATCGGGACGACCGCCTCCACCCGATCCAGTACGTGGTCCACCAGGTGCGGTGGGGTATAGAACACACCGTCATCCCGCTTCTGCTTAATGTCTTCGATTTTGATGAAGCGTTCGTAGATGGCCGAGATCGTTTCCGTGCGCAGGATCGAAAAGGACACGTTGAAAAAGCTGTGTTGTATACCGTCGGCCGTGATGGTGTCGCCGCAACGCACCACCCGATGGATCAGCCGGCAAAGGCCATCCGTCACCAGGTCACGCTGATCGTCTTCTATCTTGAAGACACTGCCGTTGATAGCGCCGTCGACGATGTCGAAAGCGGCCAACGCATCGCTTGCGGACCACGCACCGTGAACGTCGTCATAGGGATTTTCGGAAAAGATCGCTTCGACGAAGGGCGGGAGCGACGGGGTGTCGTTGCCGGCCAGCTTCCGTGAAAGCCAAACCGATGCAAGGATGCCCCGGTCCGCCAGCACGTATGTGTAGAGGAACTTGCCGATCACCGCGTTGATGAGGTTCTGATGCCCTTCCAGGACGGGAAAGTTCTTCTGGGCCAGTACGTTCAGCGCTTCAATGGCATCGACCAGCTGATTGTCGACACTAGAATCCCGATGAATATCAAGGTCGCGCCAAGTCAACGACGACGCGATCCGGTTGGCGCTGTAGTGCAAAAGGGCGGCGGGCAATTCCGCAACCGTTCCGTTGAGCCGCACCTTGATAGGGTCGATTTCGGGTGGTTGGAAACCACCGCAGACAAGCACTTCGTCCGCACAGACGATCAATAGGAACGGCACGACGCCCTGGCTCCATACCGCTCGGCGCAGGTGGGCCACTTCGTCCGGAGATTCGGCACTGGCGAGATACACGATGGGCTTGAGCGACGCTGGCCGAAAACCGTCTTCGAGCGCGAAAACGCCGTGGATTTTCATAGCGCTCAGGGCCTGCCTAACGACATACGGAAGCGTCGGAAGCCGGGAAAGGTCGGCCAATTCGAAATATGTCTGGCGCTCGGAATAACCCAGCAGGTCGCGAACCGCCGTGAGGCGGTCGTGCATCCCGGGCTGCATCGTGGCCTGTTCGCTCAATTCCCTCAACTCTACGGAACCACACGGCACTTCCGCGCAACGCACGGTACAACGTCTAACCTTTTGAATCCATTAAGAAACCAAAAAATCAAAAGCTCAGCGTCATCAATGACTTAGCTAGGGTCAGGACCCATTAATTTGTTGAGTTGATCTCTGTTGGGTGATTCAAGGTGGCAGGAGGTGCCGCCTTGAGTGATTTGCT
>NZ_JAMYOU010000027.1:0-69945 GCF_040319995.1 Mesorhizobium sp. M0815
CCGGGTTTACACTACCGGGCTTCGCTAAACGCTGGTTCCCGCCCTTTTCCATATGCCGGTAACGACGCTGGACACCAACGAAACCGCAAAACAATGAGGGGGTCAGTTCTTCGTTTCGCCCAAGGGGTCAAATCCTCACTTCGCTTGACACCACGGTCTGGCTGTTCCTCGACCGTCGCGGCATCACGTTCTATAAAAGACGGCGCACGCCGCCGAACAGCAGCGCCCCGATGTCCTGCGCCGCCGCAGAGCCTGGTTCGATGGCCAGCTCGATCTCGACCCCGAGAGGCTGATCTTCATCGACGAGACCACGGCATCCACAAAGATGGCGCGGCTGCGCGGACGCAGCCTGCGCGGCGAACGATGCCGGGCGGCCGTTCCTCACGGCCATTGGAAGACCACCACCTTCACGGCCGGCCTGCGGTTGAACGGCATGGCGGCACCGATGCTGCTCGATGGCCCTATGAATGGTTCTGCCTTCCTCGCCTATGCGGAGCAGGTTCTCGCACCCGAGCTTCGCCCCGGCGACATCGTGGTCATGGACAATCTGCCGGCCCACAAGATCAGCAGCGTGCGCGAGGCGATCGAGAAGGTTGGCGCGCGGCTCCTGTTCCTGCCATACTCCGCCTGACTTCAACCCGATCGAGATGGCTTTCTCGAACCCAAGGCCCTCCTGAGAAAGGCTGCAGCCCGAACCATCGACGAACTCTGGTCGGTCGTGGCCAACTGCCTCGCAGTCTTCACAGCCGAGGAATGCAGGCATTATTTCGAGGCAGCCGGTTATGACCCTGAGTAAGTCGAGTCTGCTCCTAATTTAGGAGTGTGTTTGGGTTGATGTCCTCGCGCTTGGCCTCGCCATCATCACAGGCCCGATCCGCTTTAGGCGCTTGCGCGTACAGAACTGTCCAAAATGTCCAGACCGCGTTGAAGCGTCTGCCCGTCAATCGTCAAAGGAGGAAGAAGCTTGATAACTTGGTCCTCCGCGCCGCATCGCTCCACCACAAGCCCATCCTCAAAGGCCTTGCGGACGATTCTCTCGGCCAGTTTACCGGTATTGCAATCAAGCCCCAGCATCATGCCCCTTCCGCGCACCAAAAGGCCTTGATCCCGGCCGCTTTGAGCGACCTGCCGAAGGCGGTCGCTCATGATGTTTCCTGTTTCCGCAACACCCTCAGACAGCTTTTCATTCGTCCAATACTTTCGCAACGCAGCAGTCCCGGTCACAAACGCAAGGTTGTTGCCTCTGAAAGTCCCGTTGTGTTCACCGGGCCGCCAAACGTCCAGTTCGGGTTTGAGCAGCAAAAGGGACAGCGGCAGTCCACAGCCACTGAGGGACTTCGACAAAACAATGATATCCGGCGATAAATCTGCAAACTCGAAACTGAAGAAATTGCCCGTTCGTCCACAACCTGCTTGAATGTCATCAACAATCAGGAGGATGCCGTTCTTTCTGCAAAGCCGCTCGGTCGACTGCAGCCAGTCCTTGCTCGCTGGTTTGATGCCCCCCTCGCCTTGGACGGTTTCCAGAATGATGGCTGCCGGTATATCGACGCCACTGCTTGCATCAGCAAGCACCTTGTCCAGATATTCCGAAGTGTCGTTATCGGCTCCCAAATACCCGTCATAGGGCATGAACACTGCGCCGGATGCAGGAAGACCTGCCGCATCTCGGTAGTATCGACTACCTGTTGCAGCAAGCGCGCCCAGGCTCACCCCATGAAACCCGTTCGTGAATGAAATTATACTGTGCCGACCAGTGACCTTACGTGCGAGTTTCAAAGCGGCTTCCACAGCATTGGCGCCGGTTGGACCGGGAAACTGAAACTTATGTGTCAGACCACGTGGCTCCAATATTGTCGCGTCAAAACACTCCATAAACTCTCGTTTGGCTGTTGTGGCCATGTCTAACCCATGGATGATCCCGTTCGACTTTAAGTATTTCATTGCATCGTTTAGGAAATCGGGATCGTTGTGACCGTAGTTGAGGACGCCCGCGCCGGAGAGAAAATCGATAAACTCGAAACCATTCTCGTCCTCGAGAATGGCACCAGCAGCTTTCCTGAACACAACAGGAAAGGATCTCGAATATGACCGCACGTTAGATTCGAGTTTTTCGAAGGCAAATAGCGAGTTTGAGCTATTATCTTGATGCATGTTCTTTCCTCAACCAGACTATGTCTCTAGAGCACCGCGCCATACTCTTGAATTAATCGGTACTATCTCGGTCTATGTTCGTAAGCCAGCCGCTTATAGGAACTCTGGCGGTGGCTCCTCGGTTTTAAACGGCAACCTCGGCCCGTGCGCCTACCCAGGATGGTAGGTTCCATCACTGGCCATTCTTTAGTACTCACCCAATTCCGAGCAAGGGAAACGAGCAAGAGAAAACAGTGTAGTTGCACCTCATGCCCGTGCGGGCGAACTCCCCACTTTGGCAGACAAGTCCGATTTCATATTCAATCGAGCGGCCAAGCGTTTGCTTGCGTTATGATGGCAACACATCCTGCAAAATCGATGGGATCGAGGAACGTAATGATCTGCAAGACGACGACCAAGCGCAATGGCGCGCGCTGTGGGTACAATATCTCGACTTCAACGGGTTCACACTTGATGCCACCGTACATGATCGCACCTGGGCACTCCTCTTGAACGAAGCCGAACCGATGCATGGTGCGCTGGCCTTAGCTGGCGGTGAGGCGGTGGGCTTCGTGCACTACATCTTCCGCCGCTCGACGCGGAGCCTCAGCGATTCCTTTTAATTTACAGGATCTATTTGTCGCGGCCACGGTGCGCGGCAAAGGTTACGGCCGGGCACTGATCGCCCATGTCTGTGCAGCGGCGGCAACTGCTGGATCATCGTGCGTGTACTGGCAGACGCAAACGGACAACGCCACGGCGATCGCGCTTTATGAGAAGTTGCCGAACGCTCGGGCTACACCCATATTCGCAAGTCGGTTCCGATCAGAACGCCACTTCTTCGATCGCACCAGCAGTGTGGGCCGCCTCATAAAGTGCCGTGCGTGCAAGTTCGTCGCCGCATCGGCTGACCTTTCCCTGGATGTCGGTTTCGCCGGACTGGTAGCGTGCCGGCGTCAGTCCCAGATGCCCCCCCACCGCCTGTGACGAGCCGAACCGCTCAGGCCGGTCGATCGTGGGGCGGAGGCGAGCGCGGGGATCGGCCCGACGCCGGCGCGCTCTTCAGCCGCCGGCAGATTTCTTCATTGCGGACGATGTTGAGAACCTGCTTCGTCGCTTCGTCAGGCGGGCGAACTCTTTCAACATGAAACCGAGGATTGCAAGCAGCGGCTCGACTATTGCCATCACCTCGGCGTCAGTGCCTGTCAACTCACGCACGCGGCCGGCAAACGCGCTGCGCGACGGCAGGCCCAGCTTGACGCCAGCCTCGCGCAGGATCGCCCGCACTACGTTCTCGATCGAACGCTTCTCGTTCAGCACCGTGCGGCGGGCAACCAGCAGCGAACGCCACAGCCGGCACTGCCTGCTCTTGACACCTGCCGATACCAGCCAGTGCGCATGATCTGCGCCAGCGCGCGGGCGTTATTGCGGTCGGTCTTCTCGGTCCCGGCGTTTGTCAAGCGTAGGCGGTCAAGCCATTTTTGGCCCCATCGAAGTGATCCGCGAACTGTCGAGATGGCCCGGCATTGGAACAGTCTTCTCTTCGTGCTCGGCGCATGACCGACACAGGATGGTGTCATCTGTGAGCGGAGGCGGAGCTATCTTATTGGCAGCGTTCCTTGGCCGGCCGACGGCGCACCAAACGGACGGTCGCTCTCACCTTCACCCGTCCCTTGCCGGGACCTCGGCTGTTGCAGAGGCGTGAGGTCGCGTTCGTAAATTACACTGCCGCAGCTGCTGGCCTTTGCCAGCGGAACGGCTCTCCGGTTAGCCACATTTTGTGCAACGTGACTGCAATCCTATACGCGCCTTTGCCAAGCCACGCTTCTTCGCAACATTCATCGCCCATGCTTTCATGGACGACCAGAGCCCCTGGTCGCGCCTTAAAGTGATCTGGGCGGCGACGTAGAGCATATGTCGGACGTGCCGGTCGCCCATCTTGCTAATGTGACCAGATAGATCGACCTCTCCGGAAGAGTATCGCCGCGGCGTGAGCCCGAAATGCGGCCCGACATAGCGTGAGCGTCGGAAGCGAGCCGGATCATCGATGCCGGATTTGAACGACAGCGCGACATCCGCTCCTGGTCCCACGTCATAATGCCATCTCGCTACGTCATTGAAAGACAAAGGTCTTTTGATCCAGATTTGATGAAGGCGACCCGTTGGGGCACGTGTCGGCGTGCTCGATCAGATGCGACTGTTCGATATCCTGTCTTTTGATGACCCAAGGTGCGTTGCAATTTTGCTCGGCGGGGATGATGCCGGCACGAATCCGGCGAAGGACCGTCGCGGAGCTCAGATTGAGCATCCCGGCGGCTTCAGTCAACGTGACTTCGCCGCGCGCGGCCAATCCGCCATCCTTGTAGACCGCGATGTCGTGCGTGTTGCGGAAGCCCCGCACGCGCGACTGCGTCCATCCATTCGATCGACCTGTCCGCTTTCCTGCCCCGTTGAGTAGTCCGGCAATGGCCTTGTCCGGCATCAGTCGTGCACAGGCGCAGATCAGCTCCACCATCTCAGGCTCGACGGACCACCGCGTTTGACCCCGTCGGTTCTTTCCCACCGTCCGGCGGGTATGATCGCCCCCCTGCCAATGCAACAGCAAATGAATCTGGACATCCTCACCTGTGCCAGACCTCGCGCAACACGACCCGGACGATACGCTTACGCGTGACGGCAGTGGTCGCCGGATGATGCCAGGCGGCCTCCAGATCGGCACCCATTTGCAATAGGCGCTGAGCTCCTCGTCGCTCAAAGCTGTCGGTCGCTGGCCGGAGCAGAGCCTCCAGTTCTTCCTCAAGTGCGCGTACGCTCGTGAGGGCCCGATTCCACCGCCGCTCGAGTTCGCCAGCAACCAGACGATTCTCGGGGTCGACCGTGTCATATTGTCGGCCCGCCCTGGTGGCCTCATATCCCGCCTGTTCGAGCGCCAATTCGATCTGGCCCCGTTGGCATTGTCAGCGATCAGCCGTTGGTTCCTTTCAAAGTCTGCCCAGGACAAATAGCCTTCGTGATGATCAACGAGCAAGACTGCCCAATCTAAGCGATCTTGGCGTCGGCCGCGCACGATTCGCTTGCGGCCATTCTCGATTATCGTCCGACTTCCGGTTCGGCCAAAGCGTAAGCACCGGCATAAACAGGATTGGTGAGAAGGTTGCTCACCGTCGTGTAGACCGGAAGCTTCCACAGCACCTGCTGCTGTCCCGAGATCCTGGGGTTGATGTACGGAAGCGCGATCTGGTCACTGTGAAGCGATAAGAAGACCTGATGGATGCTTTGCATTTCGGCAAAGCGGCTGAAGACCAAGCCAATCGCCTCGCGCACGCGCAGGTCGGGATCCATTTCGATCTTGTCAGGGCCCATTTTCACATAGCCGACGGCGACCGTGAAGAAGAGCTCCCCCCGGCGATTGGTCTTCTTGGCAAACTGGGCCATCCGGCCACGGCTCTGCTTTGTCCACATCCACGACTTGAATCATACCCAGCCTCAGACGAAACCCCAACAAGCCGATTTTCAAAACGGCCTCTTAGCGGCGGCACGCCGGCTAATTGACTAGTCTGGAGAACGCCCGCAGATGTTGATATGATCCTCGAAGTCCGCTGACGAAACATTTTAGACATTGAACATTTATTACGACGTTAAACTTTAAGGAAAGCTCGCGTAACCTACTCTTAACTTAAAATAGCGTTATGCGTTGCGGTGACGTGATAGAGCTTGGGCGATGCCGGCCTGCCGATAACGGCCCGCAGAGCCGCAGGCTTACAGGGCCGGTAGCTTTGTGCACTGTGCAACAGTGACAACATCCAGCAAATGGCTGCGGAGGAAAGACCATGGAGCGCCCGCCGATAACTGCGGTCTCTCAACTTCAAGGACTGGCACCGAGAGTGTCCGACCAATTTTCCGTTGTCTCGTCGGTGCATTTCCCGAAGGCAGCCATGGAGGCGTTTGCGGTCGATTTCGACCGATTTCTCGACCATACTGATGGTATTGCTCAAGCCGAGCAGTTGTTCGACCTGTTATCTGCTTTTACCCTGAATTTTGATTGTCCGTGGATCGCCTACGGCTCTCTTACACCCGACCAAAGATTTTTAAAGTCGGTGCGACGCGATCCGGCGGTCCTGCTGAACTATCCTGATGAATGGCAGGAGCGCTATTTCAAAATGGGCTATGACAGGATAGACCCCATCATCAAGACCGGTCGAAAGCGGGCCGGCGCCTTTCGATGGAGTGACGTATACAATGACGCAAGCACGACTGAAGACGAACGGCGCGTTTTCGATGAGGCTGCGACGTTCGGGTTAAGATCAGGCATTAGCGTTCCATTGCACGGCCCCCATGGCAGCCTTGCGATCATGAGCTTTGCTCAACCCTGGGACCGTGAGTTCCAAAATAGAACAGTCACCTACTTGCAACTTGCGGCGTTTCATTTCCACCTGAGGGTCGCGCAGTTCGAGAATTCGAGTGGCGTCGGGGAAGTTCCTAAACTTTCTCTAAGAGAGAGGGAGTGTATTTTGTGGGCGGCGAGAGGTAAATCGTCGTGGGAAATCGGAAAGATTTTAGGTATATCGGTGAATACTGTGAATTTTCATATAAAAAACATAAAGCAAAAATTTGATGTTGGTCGCAGAACCGTCGCTGCCATAAAAGCCGTAGAACTCGGAATTATCGAATTGTAAAAAGCGACATCCAAAGACGTCATGCCTGCGTCACGATCTGCCTGCCAAGACGGGCAAGAAGCGCGGATTCTTACAGAAAATTGAGACTTGTGACACTGGTTGGGCCGAGACTTTTTCTTCACCTGCATCTTCGGGGCGGTGGCTGGATTAAATGGGCAAGAACCTTGGCGACTATCGAGAGATCGCGGTCACTGCGCCAGCCATGAGCCACTAGCCCGTCCTATTCAGTGCGGCCCGGTGGCGCGTATCGCCAGTGGAGGAAGGTTCCACCCAAATAGTAGTCGATTGGTCTGGTAGCTGACGAGCGGTTCGGTCGGGTAACTGGCCGGGTCGGAGCCTCGTGGCAAAGGCCGCCTTGGGCGGTTGAGCAATCCTATGCTAATGCGAGTGAAGCCTGAGCAGGCCTCGAAAGTGACCATGCGGATGCCGACCCCCTGAATTTCGGGGAAGGCCGCGTGAACGGGGAAGTAATCGAGATGTGCACCCGTTCGATCCGCCGGGGTAGTGGGCACGGCACGTCGGAAGGGTGATGCGGTAACGGGGGAGACCCGCTCGGCATGAGGGTAGCGGTCTCAACGCACCCAAAGAGCGGCGGTGCCGGCGGGTATCGGACAGGGTCATAATACCCTTGAAGCCGAGTAATGCCGGTGGAGGGAACGGCACGTTAACCCCGCCGCCAACCCTGCGGTTGAGGCATTCGCTCGCCGATCTTGGCGCGCGCGATCCAACGATCGCAGTCGCTATCCCAACCCCGAACCGGGCCGCCGCCTGAATCGTGCCCACTGGAGTGGTGTAGCTGGCGGCATTGGTGGCCGTGCTCTCGGGCATGGGCCGGGCTGATCAGCGCGCCACGGCTGGCAGGCTGATCAGGGGATCAGCGCTCATCTGGCTGATCGTTTCCAGGGTCATATACTCTGGCGCGCTGCACGGCCCATTCATCGTTCTGTTCGAGCAGGATTGCGCCAACCAATGCGCACGATGGCGTCATCATTTGGGAAGATGCCGACGACCTCGGTGCGCCGCTTGATCTCGCCGTTGAGGCGCTCGATCGGGTTGGTCGAGTGCAGCTTGGCGCGGTGCTCCTTGGGAAAGTCATGTAGGCAAGCACGTCGGGCTCGGCGTCGTCCATGATTGTCGCCAGCTTCGGCACCTTCGGCCGGATCTGGTCGGCGACGGCGCGCCATTGCGTGCTTGCGGCCCCGGGGGTTTCCTGGGCGAAGGCGGTGGCGATGAAAGCCGAGACGACGCGGCGCCCGCTCTTGCCGGCATGGGCCAGCACGTTCCTCATGAAGTGGACGCGGCACCTCTGCCATGTCGCGCACAGCACCTTGGTGACGGCCGCCTTGATACCTTCATGGGCATCGGAGACGACGAGCTTGACGCCGCGCAGGCCACGGCGGGTCAGCTTGCGCAGGAACTCCGTCCAGATCGGCTCGGCCTCAGACGTGCCGACCTCCATGCCCAGCACCTCGCGCGTCCGCGTTGACGCCGACAGCGATGATGACGACGACCGAGACGATGCGGCCGCCGCGGCGCACCTTCAGGTAGGTGGCGTCGATCCACAGATATGGCCAGTCGCCCTCGATGGGACTTTCAAGGAACGCTTTGACCTTGCCGTCGATCTCTTCGCACAGCCGGCTGACCTGGCTTTTTGGAGATGCCGCTCATGCCCATGGCCTTGACCAGGTCGTCGACCGAGCGGGTCGAGATCCCCTGGACGTAGGCCTCCTGGATGACGGCGGTCAGCGCCTTCTCGGCCATGCGGCGCGGTTCGAGGAAACCGGGGAAGTAGGAGCCCTTCCTGAGCTTGGGGATGCGCAGCTCGACGGTGCCGGCGCGCGTGTCCCAGTCGCGCTCGCGATAGCCGTTGCGCTGGGCCGTGCGCAACGGGCTCTTCTCGCCATAGGCGGCGCCGGTGGCGGCGCCAACCTCCAGCTCCATCAGCCGCTCGGCGGCAAAGCCGATCATCTCGCGCAAGAGATCGGAATCCGGAGTCTTCTCCACGAGCGCGCGCAGGTTCATCATGTCGTCGGTCATCGATGGTTCCTTCGAATCAGGTTGGTGTCAGCAACCCGACCTTACCGGCGAACTGTCGATGACCACCGCAAAGCCGCTCGCTCGCTACAGCGCTATCGAGGGCGCGCCCGCGAGCGGCTACCGCCGAGCTACACCACCTGTGGGGACGCGACCCGCGTCGTGCAGACGTTCAGCTTCTAGTTAACGCGTCTTGAAGGCACGAACTCGATAGCCCACTGGACGGCGGGGCGTGACGCAGGCCCGCCAAGCAGACGCGAACAAACTACCGGGCGGCTGCGGGCAACAGTGAAGCCGTCGTACCGTCAAAACCGGCATGGGCCGGCTCGTGGCCGGAGCCGCCGCCCGAGATGACCGTGTAGCCCTTCTCGGTGACTGTCAAAGTCACGATCCTGATCCGCGGGTCCAAAAGCGCCTCCAGCAGCTGAGCGGGGCCCGCCGGTGCGACAAGAATATGGCCGATAGAACCGACTATCCGAAGGCTCGTCTGTTCATCTTGACGACTGACAACTGTGTACAAACCATCTTGGGGAGCAAGCGCGTCCCGCGTGTCCGAACTCCGGAGCAGGCTGCAATCATGCCCCAATCGAGTTGTCCCGCGGCCAGGCAATCATCCGTATAGATTGCCTGATGGGCCCTGTGCCAGTTGCCGATACCGAGATGCACGATTCCGGGCGTCACACTCCGTCGATCGTACCGAGGAATTTGGACACCGGCTGATGCGAGCGCCAAATTGGCGTGAGAAAGACGATTTTCCATTGTATGCAGCTCAGTTCGAAATGGAGACCACCGTTCATATCGATAACCTCGCCCGTGATGAAACCGGCTAGAGGAGACGCGAGGAATGAAACGGTGTGGGCGACTTCTTGAGGTTCGCAAAATCTCCCGACCGGGATTTGAGCAAGCTGGGCCGCGCGCTGTTCGTCGTTGAGCTGTTCGGAAACCATCGGCGACATTACGTAGGCGGGCGCAATTGCATTCGAGGTCACGCCCTGGCCAGCGGTCTCGCGGGCAATTGAAAAGGTCAGCCCGATCATCGCGCTCTTCGAAACTGAATACGCCGTCCCTGCGGTCAAGCCTCCGCTTTTGGCGGCATAGGAGGAAATATTGATCACCCGACCCCACCGTTTCGAGCGCATCCCTGGAAGAAATATCTGGGCGAGAAGGAATGCGGCTTCTACGTTGACTATGTTGACCCTTCGCCATTCCTCGATCGAGGTATCTGCCATTTTGTGGTTCGACAGAATGCCAGCATTGCATTATCAATCAGTGCAAACAATATATAATCCTGGCATCACTTTTGTGAAATTATCAGCTTTATTACTTACCTCTACTTTCCAATATGCTTTCTGCGTGGGTGAGCGCTTCAAAGGCACCAGGCTTAGGCCAAAACTCCTGGTCCTCAAGAATCGGGACTTGCGGCTAAGTGGCGTGACGCCAATAGTAGAAGAAGGCATCCTCGATAGTGGGTGTCGCGATGTAGCGGTCTAGCGACTTGAACCCCCGACATCTGCACCGGAACATTCTGCCGCATCTTACCCTGTCCGATTTGCAGGTCGCTACTCGCCTTTCCCGAACGAGCCGGCGAGGCAGCTTCCGCACCACGCAACATCTCTTATCTAGGGCAACACGATCTCTTCATTACCGGATGGTGCGGGATGTGGATTTGTTGTGCCGACTGCAATATGGCCCCGTTTATCGGGACTGAGGCTTGTCGAAACAGTCAACCGTCTGGATTTGATATCGTTGTGCTGTTTCGATGCCGACGTTGTCGAGGCCGCGTCTATGAAGAGTGACACGCTTTCGTACCCACCCCGCGGCCTCTCTCGTGAGGAAGCAGCGCGCTATGTCGGTGTCGGATCGACACTATTCGACGACATGGTTGCTGACGGCCGCATGCCGAGGCCTAAGCACGTCAACAGTCGCGCGATCTGGGATCGTGTGGCGCTCGATATCGCTTTCTCCGCCCTGCCAGACAAAGACAATGGTCTGCAACAACTATTGGAGCGGAGCAAACGAGAGCCGACAAGGAGATAAGCAACTACGCACATTGCGTATACGCTGCAGGCGTAGTACAGTCACCGCCTGAGCGGATGAGATGATGTGAACGACAATGAAAAGCTCGCGCGAGAAGTGAAAGCCTGGCGGGCGAAGGGAGGATTCACCGCCGAGAGTGCAGCCAACGTCTTGGGAATACCGAAACGCACTCTTGAAGGTATAGAGCAAGGTCGGGGCTTCCCTTACCCGGTACTTCTGCGCGTTGCTATAGAAAGCAAGACCCTTTCGCTTCAGGCAATGCTGGAGGATTCCTCGCCTGTGAAGCAACGGCAGCGGAAAACTCAAAGTGAGATCTAATGGCCAGACCATTCAAAGATGTCCGCTACCCCGGCGTTTCGTCGCGCATCAAGAACGGAAAGCTCGTCTATCGCTATCGCGGCAAAGGAATGCCCGAAATTCGGCTTCCTGGCAGACCAGGCGATCCTGAGTTCGAAGCCGCCTATGAACAGGCAACGCAAGGCCAAGGTCAAAAGGCCGTCATCATTGACTTGCCCGGTCTGGCGTTGCCAAAGACATTTGGTCATGCTGCGCGCCGACTTGAAGCGACGATGGAATGGCTGGACTTCGACGAAGCGACGCAGCAGAAGAATGCCCGGCTTATTGAGCGCTTCCTTCAGATGCAGGTCGATCCTGCCTATCCGCTGACTTGGCGCAACACGCCGGTGGAACATCTCGATGCCGACCATTTGCGTGCGATTATCGAAATGTCTTTGCCACCAACCGGACGGTTGCCAAGCACCTGCTGGTGGCAATCAAGAAGCTCCTATGAGTGGCGATCGAAGTTGAGAAATGGATCAAGCCGCAGGACGATCCCTCGCTGTCGATCCGCGTCCGCATTCCAAAATCGACTGCCAATCCCGCCTGGCCGATCGCCATTCGTGAAAAGTTCGAGGCGCACCATCCAATCGGATCAGCGCCGCGCACCTGCTATGCGCTCGGTTTCTGGCTCGGGAACCGACGCGGCGATATCGCCTCACTGGAATGGGACGATTTGGTCCTCGAGGAGATCGAATTGTTCGATGGCTCCTTGGAAACAATCGAAGCCTTCGACTTCCGACAGCAGAAAAATCGCAACCGTCATGGCGGGCGCGAGATGTTCATCCCTGTTGTGGACAAGCTGGCGCAAGCTTTAGTGCCATTAGATCGCTCTAAGGGTGGGACGGTATTGAAGCACGCCTATGGGCGTCCGTTCTCCAAAAAGAGCCTCACTGGCATGATGGCACCTTGGAACAAGCAGGCCGGCATCCCGGAGGGCTACACCCTGCACGGGCTGCGCCGTACCTTCGGCACGTATCTCGCCGAATGCAACATCCAAGCCCGCGCTATCATGGAGGCGATGGGGCATTCTTCAATGACGGTAACAGACCACTATGTGCGAGAGGCCAATAAGAAACGGATGGCTGTCGATATCGCCCGCGCCATCAACGAGCGGGAAGCCAAACGCGACGCCATGAAGCAACGGATACCTCTGCGCGTCATCAAATGAGTGAATCAACCCGACCAAGCGGAGGGTGGCACATCGGCCGCCCTTTTTTGGGCCCATAATAGGCCCAAAAACGTTTTGGGCCGAGGCGTATTTTCCTCAATAAAATCAATAGTTATGGTGGGCCCGGAGGGTATTCAGAAAGCCATAAAAATCAATTGGTAAGAGATCAGTGGGACTTCAGAGCATTCAAATCTTTTCCAATATTTTTCAATGTTGTTGTCCCACTCAGAAGTGCCTCAGTCCACCAAGCCGACGCACTGAACGCCTCACTCGGAAGGGAGGTTTGCGCAAGGTGAAAGGAAGATCGCGTCGGTGTGCAGCCTTCCTGAGAAAGGTCGCGGTAGAGCCAACTGCTGACGCTCAGCGCGAAGACATCAATGTCCTGTTATGGGGCCGTCAGAGGACCGGCCGCTTCTCGCGCCCAGAAAGCGATAGCAGACATGCAATAGGTGGTACAAAAGTCTCTAGTGTGACCCTTTCGAGACATTTGCGTGCGGCATTTGCGTCTCGAAAGGGGTTCTTCAGTGCTACCAGCACCAACGACCGTCTGCGGTCGTTCAGAACACGGGTTACCGTCTCTAAACCGGATATTGGACCGGGCAGCCGCCGGAAATTGATCGAATGGAGGTGATCGCCTGTCAGGAGGCGTTCAAAAACGACCTACGACCGCGATCTTCATCGCGGCCGTTTTCATGGTGTCATTCCCGGCTATGCTGACAAGTTCTTTATGATCGGCAGCTTGCGGATCGTCTTGCCCGTCGCCGCCCGTAGCGCGTTGGCGACGGCCGGGCCGATCGGCGGCACACCGGGCTCGCCAACGCCCGTGGGCGGCTCGTCGGACGGCATAATGTGCACCTCGACGCGCGGCATCTGCTCGATCCTGAGCGGCGTATAGGTGTCGTAGTTCTCTTGGTCTATGACACCGCCCGTCAGGGTCAGCTCCTCCTGGAGGATCGCGCCTAGCCCGAAGCCGATACCGCCCTCCATCTGAGCGCGGATCTGGTCAGGATTTATCGCGGTGCCGCAATCTACCGCGCAGACGACGCGGTCGACTTTGAAATCATTTGCATCGTTGAAGGTGATCTCCACCACCTCGGCGACATAGGTCGAGAGGCTTTCATGCAGGGCCACGCCGCGGAAACGGCCTTCCGGCAGAGGCTTGTCCCAGCCTGCCTTCTCAGCAGCCAATTTCAGCACGCCGGCATGCCGTGGATGGTGACCGAGCATCGACAAGCGGAAATCGACCGGATCACGGTTCGCAGCGGCGGCGAGCTCATCAATCAGGGTTTCCATTGCGTAAGCGGTGTGGGTGGAGCCTACCGAACGCCACCACAGCACTGGGATGTTCACGTCCGTCGTGGTCAGCTCGACCTTCAGGTTCGGGATCGCATAGGGCAGGTTGGTGGCGCCCTCCACGGAGGTCGGATCGATGCCGTTCTCGATCATCGCCGCAAAGGGCGAACCGCCCGCGATCGATTGGCCCACGATGTGGTCATGGAGAGCGACGACATTGCCTTCCTTGTCGAGCCCCGCCTTGACTGCGTGCACATAGACCGGCCGGTACCGCCCACCCCGCATGTCGTTCTCGCGGGTCCACTGCACCTTCACTGGCTTGCCGGGTCCCAGTGCACGCGCTGTGGAAACAGCTTCGATAATGAGATCTGCGTCCGAGACCGCTCGGCGGCCGAAGCTGCCGCCGGTCTTCATCACGTGCAGCCTCACCTTGTCCGGCGTGGTGCCGCCTACTTGAGCGGCAGCCGCCTGATAAAGATCGGGCATCTGGTGTCCGCCCCAGACGTCGATGGTGCCGTCTTCGTTGATTCGGGCGGCCGCGTTGAGTGGCTCGATCGAAGCATGGACAAGATAGGGGAATTCGTAGTGCCCTTGGATGACTTTCTCAGCACTGGCCAACGCTGCGGGAGTGTTACCGTCGTCGCGCGCGGTGGCCGCGCCCGGATCGTCTGCTGCCTTAGTGTATTCGGCCATGATCTCGGCCGTGCCGCGCCTTTCGGCCTTCTCTTCGTTCCAGGTCACCTCCACGAGATCGCGGCCCTTGAGCGCCGTCCACATGTCCCTGCCGACCACGGCAATGCCGCGCGGCGTCTGGACGACATCGACAATGCCGTCGAGTGCCTTGGCCTTGGAGGCGTCGAAGCTCTCGATCTCAGCGCCGAACTTCGGCGGATGGATCATAACGGCCGTATTGAGTCCATCTATCTTGAGGTCGATCGTGTAGGTCTGCGCGCCATTGGTCTTGCCGGCGGAATCGTAGCGCTTGAGGCTGTCCGATCCGATCTGGGCCCACTTGTCGCGCGGCTTTAGCGGCACGTCGTCGGGAACCGGCATTCCCGCTGCGGCTTTAGCCAGGTCACCGAAGCGCGCCTGCATCCCTGAGGCGTGCGACACGACCCCGGAAGCGACTGTGATCTCGCCGGCTGGCACGTCCCACCGCTGCGCCGCGGCCGCCACCAGCATGGCCCGTGCGGCAGCACCCGCCTTGCGGTAGCGCTCCCACGACGAGCTCATCGACGTGGAGCCACCGGTTCCCTGCGCGGCCCCGCCCCAGGCGAGATTGCCGTAGAGCGCGGTATTGCCATATCCGCCGACCACGTGGACCTGCGCCCAGGCGCCGTCGAGCTCTTCCATAACCAGGGTGGCGATGCCGAAATAGGAGCCTTGTCCCATCTCGAACTGCGACGAGTGGATGACGATTCGGTTCTCCGGTGTGATCTCGACATAGGTCTGGAAGGGGTTCGCCTGGACCGCTGCAGGCGTCGTTTGTGCGTTGGCGGGCGCGGCCATCATTAGCCGGTAGCCCACGGCGAAGCCCGCGGTGGTGACGGCCGTGCCGAGGAGGAACTGGCGCCGCGTGGGCCCCACGGCATTATGCTTCGGGAGAAACTGCAACATGCCTCAAGTCTCCAGCCGGTTGGCGGTCTCGTGGATGGCCGCGCGGATGCGATGATAGGTGGCGCAGCGGCAGAGATTGCCGCTCATCGCCGAATCAATATCATCGTCCGTCGGCTTCGGCGTCTCTGTCAGGAGGGCCACGGCCGACATGATCTGGCCAGACTGGCAATAGCCGCATTGAGGTACGTCGAACTCGGCCCACACGGCCTGGACCGTTTCGCCGATCTTGCCCGACACGCCCTCAATGGTGGTGATCGAGGCTCCTTCGATGTCGCCGACTGCGGTCTGGCACGAGCGCGTCGGCATGCCGTTAACGTGAACCGTGCAAGCGCCGCACTGGGCAAGGCCGCAACCGAATTTCGTTCCTGTGAGTCCGATGCCGTCACGGATCGCCCAGAGCAGCGGCATCTCTGGATCGACGTCGAGTGTTCGCGCCTCGCCATTGAGGGTAAAAGCGACCATGGCTTGCTCTCCTTGTCCTGAGCTGGCTATCTCGTTGCGCCTCCGCCCGGCTAGGAACCGGACTCTTCTTGCTGAGGCATAGCGACCACAGACTAGGATCGCGCAGCTCGAGCAACAAGCCGCTAGCTGGCAATCGCGAGATCGTGAAGTGGCTCGTGTCGAAAGGCTGGAGGCAACTGAATGTCATTTTTGGGCCCACCGGCCGGTCAGTTTCCGGCTCGATGACCTGGTTGGCAGTCATTCCGCTTCTAAGCCTAAACCCCAGACATGAACTGTAGCAGCATCATAAAAGACGACATCAAGCGGCGATTTTTCGTTGCGCTGCACCGCTAGCTCGTTCGCGTGGTTCATGATCCGCTGGTTATCCGCGGATGCTGGTTCACCATAGGTGCCAGAAACTTGCCACGCGCTATGCGGTTAAGGATGTGGTCGTCATTCGTAGCGAGCGAATGGCCGAAAATGAAGAAGCAATGGCTGGCGGTCTTCCCATTCGCGGTGAACTGCTTGAAGCCTTGGTACAGGTAGGCATTGTGACGGATCTTCGCCTTCTTCTGGGCGCTGGTGGGCTGATGAAGGGCGGCTTAGGGTCATGATTCCCGCTGCAATGACCGATGAGTCACAGACGCTGCATTTCGCGCTAGACCGCAACTGCGGTATTCTCGATCATACGCTCAGCCATCCTATTCGCACCTCGTTGCCGCCGTTCGCCGCACCTATCGATCGGAGGCCTTCCAGCCTCGCGATAGCCGCGCTATGTGGCTGCACACAACCTGATGACGAACAGGAGCAAGATTGGACATAGAAGCCAGCACAAGATCGCCCTCCCCCTGTCCTTGCTCGTTTTATGCGAAAACAATCGAACTGAGTGCTGCGGGGATAGCGAGGTCGATTTGGCCCACTTCAGAGCGAAGTCGGCCATAAGCCATTGATATAATTTTGGTGGGCCCTGAGGGTGCTTGGAAAGTCAGAAATATCAAAGGCTATTCGACAGTGGGACTGTGTTGCGTTACTATGCTCTCCGGTCTTTTCCGGTTGATTTGTCCCACCCCTGATGCCGATTGCGGTCATTCGCCGCTGCCTTGGTCAATTCCCGATTCCACAAGCATCCGGTCCTGAGTGGGCAGACGGGCTTCCTAGTGGTAATTAGTCAGCGACACGTTGACCGTTCTCGTCACGCGGGTGAAATCTACGTTCGACCATATACGTCGTCGAAGCGAACGATATCATCCTCGCCGAGATAATCGCCGCTCTGCACTTCAATGATCACCAGGTCAATTCTGCCTGGGTTCTCCAGCCGATGCTTATGGCCGCAGGGGATGTAGGCTGATTCGTTTGTCGCCAGGAACAACTCCTGCTCGCCATTGACGATTTTCGCGGAGCCGCTGACCACGACCCAGTGCTCCGAACGATGATAGTGCATCTGCAGGCTCAGCCGCCGACCGGGCTTCACCTCGATGCGTTTGATCTTGAAGCGCTCGCCTTCCTCAAGAACCGTGTAGGTACCCCACGGCCGGTGTACCGTGCTATGGACCAGGTGAGCTTCATGTCCTGAAGCCTTGAGGCCCTCGAACAGCTTCTTGACGTCCTGAACGCGGTCGCGGGATGCGACAAGCAAAGCGTCCGGGGAATCGACGATCACCAGATCGCTGACGCCGACCGTGCCGATGACGCGCTTGTCGGAGCTCACATAGCTGCCGGTCGTGTCGACCATATGCACATCGCCGCGTATCCTGTTCCCGCTTTCGTCGGGGGCGATCAAATCGGCCATTGCGTTCCAGGATCCGATGTCGTTCCAATCCATGTCGCAGGCAACCACGGCAAGTTTGTTCGTCTTCTCCATGACAGCGTAGTCGAGCGAGATTCGCGGGGCGGAGCCGAAATGCTCAGGCGCGAGTTCGATCTTGGCAAAGCCTTCGCCTTGACTGAAGCGGCCGTTCTCGTAGCTGTCGGAGACGGCCTGGATCACCGCGGGGCAATGCGATGCCATCTCGTCGAGCATGGTTTGTGCGCTAAAGCAGAAAATGCCGGCGTTCCAAAAGAAGCGCTTGGACGCGACATAGGCTTTGGCTGTGTCCAGATCCGGTTTTTCAACGAAACGGACGACTTTCTCACCATCCGCTTCGATATAGCCGAATGCCGTGTCCGGTCTGGTTGGGGTGATGCCCAATGTGGCGATCCGCCCGAGCTTCGCATGTTCGATGGCCCGGCACATGACGTCTAAAAATGCAGGCAGGTTGCCAACCATGTGATCGGCTGGGAAGACGCATAGAATCGCGTCAGGGCCTTGCGTCGCCTTGGCATGGATGGCGGCTGCCGCAACGGCTGCGGCCGTATCCCGGCCTTCAGGCTCGAGCAGAAAGGTGCGTGGCAGGACCACGGACTCTAGTTCGTCGAAGTCGTCCTTGGTAAGGAAGAGGTGTTCCCCAGATGTCACGGCGACGAGTTCCACTACGCCCTTTATCGAACCGGCGCGCAACACAGTGTGCTGCATCAGTGAATGCCCGTCTGCCACTTTGAGGAAAGGTTTAGGGTGCGATTGCCTTGAGGCGGGCCATAGCCGCGATCCGGCTCCGCCGCTGATGATGACGGGAACCACTTTCATATAACAACCTCGATTTCGTCTCTGGAGTGATTGCCCGCGCCCTTTCGAGCGTTAGCGTCACGATCGCCGTCGCTCTGGCTTGGTCTGCGGCCTCCGAGTAACAGCGAAGTTCTGGCGCGTTGCCGAACGGCCTCAGATGACGACGCTATCGGTATCGTACGACGCTTCCATGGCCTCGATGAGAAATGGACATTCAACTATGTCTGTTGGTTGCATCCGCCGAATTGTGCAGGTGACGGGTCTTAACTGAGACCAGAGATTCTTTGGCTGTCTTCTATCAAAATCAAACGACTTGGCTCCTTCAGATCGAACTCAATTACGCGTGGTACGAAAAGGCGTGCATATCGTGTAAAGGCGCTCGTCGGAGGAAACCGAATTACAGTATCGCAGCGCCCGAGAAGATACATCTCAACGAGGGCGGAAATTGCGCCGTCCATCCCAAGTGCTGCAGTGTGTAAGGGGCCGTCTTGATCGGATCGGAAATGCTTGGGGACGGTGAGAAGATCGGGAAACCTGGCCGACAGGTGATCCAGGATTTGCGCGCTGTCCGTGCACAAGAACAGCCGCACAGGCTTGGGGTGCGGTAACGCTTTAGCCTTATCAACCGCAGTGCACACTTGTCGAACGGCGAACTCCGGATCGGCCCAGTAGGGCGCATGGTCCATGATGTCTTCACCGTTACCATGTCGAACATGAACCCCGATGATGCTGTGCCCCTCAAAACATTCTTGGTAAATGGCATTTATGCGTGTTTGAATTTCAGACCGAGGCTTGACACTCTGGAAGACCTGCCGCTCGGCATCCTCATCGCAGCGCCACATCAAGCAAGCGTCACACACTACTGTGTTCGCTTCGACATCGTGTTCGGCCTGAAAGAGCTCGCCCAACTCGTCGCGCTCTTGGAAAATCTGCTCATCTGGGCGGTAAAGGCAGTCGATCGCTGGCCTATTCCACCACTCCGGGAAGAATGGACCCGGGAAGGAAAAGTCGTTGATCCGGTCGTCGCAAATAGCCGGTACGCCAGCGATGTCATTGATCGGTTCGAAGAACACCGGAAAGGCATTTGTGAAGGGTTGGTCGAGATAGCAGGACCCGCGCCAGTCGACGGCTAGCGTTCGTCCCGACCGCTGAGCGTAGCGCCAAGCGGCCGCCAGCGACCATAGACAATCACCGAACCCCGTACGCCTCTGAGAGACGACGAACCTGCGCTTTACCAATCCACTGACCTGCATTTTCGGAAATTTCGTTTCAGAGACGAGGTTGCATCTGGCTTGGGATCTCTTAATCGATACTAGTCGACCGTTACGCCGGGCGATTTGGTAGAGGCTGCGCGTGGGGCAGAAGAGCTCCCTCTGCACTGCCTATCCTTATCTCTGTGACGCTCGCAAATCTTGACGCCGGGTACTCCCGCTTCCGGTTAAATTCAGCGTTCTCTAATGCGCCGGGCGACATCTGTAAAATTGATTGCGTGGATGTGGCCCATCCATGTGTTGGATACTAAGGCATTCCTTGACGATGGGCCTCTGCTGACGCGAGGCCGCGCTTTGCTAAGCGAAACAGCCGTTCGAGGCAGTCCACAAAGTCCCTTTTTCAAGTCCAATTCTTAACTGCCTCAACGTAACATGTCATTTGCGGGCGTTTCCTGAAGGACGGATGTGCAGGACCCGCCAGCCGTCGAATGTCAGGCGCAGGCCATCCACGTCATTTATGGCCATCATGGCGTCCGGTCCCATCGAAAGATGCGACACAGCGCCCTCTGACGCTTTCAAGTGCGCCAACATGGCGCAACTCGTGTCGACCGGATAGCTTTCGATCCGGCCGGACTGAGCGACTGGCACGCGATGCTGTGCGACGACGGCCGAGAGAGGAATTTTGGCGTCTGCAGCCATGTGGAGGATCGTTCCGACGGTTCTGCGGGTTCTCGGTGTCGGAGCCGACACCTGTGCGAACCCGCTCTCGTCCGTTTTCGACAGGCCCTTGAGGTTCATGACCCTGTTGTTCGCCGAGATCACCCGCCAGTTCAGCGATCCAGGTGAAGATCGGCACGCCTGTCGATGCGGCGATCATCGCCTCGGCCAGCGAAGATGATGAAGAGGGCCATTGGGTCAAGTACAAGCGCCGACCAGCGTTTCATTGCTTCAAAGCCCATTTCGGTGCCTACGCCGATACGGCCCTTGTCGAGGAGATCGCCGTCACGGCGCCCACACCGAGGACGGCAACGCCGTTCCTGATGCTCTGCCCGACAATCCCGGCGAAGTGTTTGCCGACAGCGCCTACCGAGGCAATCATCTCGGCGACGCGGTGCGCGCCAAGGGTGGAAGGCCGCGCATCGTCGCAACCGCTGTGGGGGCGCGACGAGGCCGAAAGCTCGACGCCTGGAACCAACCGATCCACAGAATTTGTACTCGGATCGAGAAGATCTTCGGCACCTGTAGCCGGATGCGATGGCGAGGGCTGGCAAAGGCGGCCGTTCAAATTCGCCGCACTGCGATCGCCTACAGTATGAAACACAGTTTGATGGTCGCCTCGTCCCCCCATCGTTGAAGCCCAGCTACCGTTTTCGGGCTAGCGCGCCCGAAATTCCTTGGAGGTCAATACGTAATGCCCTACCCGGCTTTTCGCCGCCGTCTCAAATGTGCGGTTCGCCCAAAGCCCCCGACTGCCACGAACTTTGTCTTCGCGCGGAGCGAAACCTCGCGCCCACGACTTTGTGCCGCCGATGTGCCGCGCTGCCCTGTCAAACAATCCATTTTATGGATGCACCTCATCCAAACAATCGATTTCACTGATCAAAACAATTTCCATTAGAAGACGCTGAAGCAGGCAATGATTAAGATTACTTGGTTAGCGCAAGAGAGCGGTAAGGTGGAGTTGTCGGCTTGGACCCACATGCCCGCCATTTTATCTGGGAATGGCTACGTGCCCTGTTGGCGCAGGGCAAGACGATTCTACTGGCCACCCACTTCGTGGAAGAAGCGGAGCGGCTATGCAACCGACCTGCGTGCTTGAGAACGGACGTGCGTCCTCACTCGCTGATTGATGAGCAAATCGGGTGCGACGTGATTGAAATCTATGTCGCTCACCCCGTGAGCTGAGTTCGGCACTCAGGCCGCATGTGCGACTTAGGCAGGTTAGCGGCGAGACTCTGTTTTGCTATGCCTCCAAGCAGGAGCAGGTGTGCTCGCTGGCTGACACTGTCAATGACGAGCTCCGCGCCGCATCTGTCGAAATCCTACCATAGGGTATGGGGCGGGCCGCAGTTTGCTGGCGGTGTGGCGAGCCGGAGTCGAAACTTCAACTATAATAGAGCAGGAAGAAAATGGGCGAGAACAGGAAAGTTGCTCTGGTTACGGGCATAACGGGACAGGATGGTGCCTATCTTACCCGTCTTCTGCTGGAAAAAGGCTACGTCGTTCATGGGATTAAGCGACGTTCCTCTTCCTTCAACACGGGTCGCATCGAAGACATCTACCAAGACCCGCACGATCCCGATCCGCGCCTAATTTTGCATTACGGTGACCTCACTGATGCGACTAATCTCATCCGAGTAGTTCAGGAATCCCAGCCAGACGAGATTTACAACTTGGCCGCTCAGAGCCATGTCCAGGTGTCGTTCGAAACGCCGGAATACACAGCAAACGCCGACGGTATCGGAACATTGCGACTTCTTGAGGCGATCCGCCTCCTCGGTCTGAAGGACAAGACCCGCTTCTATCAGGCCTCGACTTCAGAGCTCTACGGCCTCGTGCAATCCGTACCGCAGAACGAAACAACGCCCTTTTATCCGCGCAGCCCTTACGCCGCCGCCAAGCTCTACGCCTACTGGATCGTGGTCAACTATCGCGAGGCCTATGGTATCCATGCTTCCAACGGCATTCTCTTCAATCATGAAAGCCCACTGCGCGGCGAAACTTTTGTGACGCGCAAGATCACCCGCGCCGCCGCTGCTATCTACCTCGGCAAGCAGGACAAGCTTTATCTCGGCAATCTGGATGCTCAACGCGATTGGGGCCATGCGCGTGAGTACGTGCGTGGTATGTGGATGATGATGCAGCAGGATCAACCGGATGATTACGTGCTGGCGACGGGCAAGACGACCCCTGTCCGCCAATTCGTCGAATGGGTTTTCGAAGATGTCGGCGTCGCGCTCGAATGGCGTGGTGAGGGAGTCGACGAAAAGGGCTATGATGTCGAGACCGGCAGATGCCTAGTCCAGGTAGACCCACGCTACTTCCGCCCCACGGAAGTCGATCTTCTCCTGGGCGATGCCACCAAGGCGAAGGAGAAGCTCGGCTGGGTGCATGAGACATCCGTGCGCGAGCTCGCCGCGGAAATGGTGCGGGAAGACCTCAAGGTCATGCAGACATCGGTAATCATGAAGGAAGCATAATATACGATCTGAAGGGAAAAGCCGTGTGGGTCGCGGGCCACAAGCATGGTGGGCAGCGCTGTTGTAGGCCGCCTCGCGTCTGAAGACTGCAAAGTTATGGCCGCCCTGACGTTTCCCCCAATTCTATCCAGTCGTGAGTTCGTTTCCGGGGGTGGATTTGCCCTGATGGCCGGTGGACGCGACGGGTGCTGGCGCGGAGCGTTTCACGTTGCGCAGCGCGAGCGACCGTCGCGGGTTGAAGGTCGATGCACATTCGTTGGGTGTCTGCCATCCGATGTGCGAGTGCGGACGCGCGCCGTTGTAATCGGCGCGCCATACATTGAGCCTCGCGCGGGCCTGGGCCAGGGACGTGAACCGCGTCTCGTTGAGGAGTTCATCGCGAAGGGGGCCGTTGAAGCTCTCGCGTTAGGGTCCTAGCCAACCTCCGACTGTGAACTCGCGGAAGCGATTTACGGCAAGCGCACACAGCAGCTCGTCCACGGCGTTCGTACATGAAGTTTGGAAACTTATAATACTGGTACACACCTCCATGGGGGAACATTATCTCCAATATCTCAGCGATTACCGGATAGCTATCTGCCTTCACCTACCTCGGCCTAGTGCAGAATCTTGGCCGAATGAACTCGGCGCTCTTGCTGCACACCAATGGTCCGTCCCGCGCGAAGTGCGATCATACCGCCGCAGCTTACCTTCAATCCGGCACTGGCGAGGATCTAGATCCAAGCCGACGGCGCCGGGCATCAAATAAAAAGCCGCCGACCGAAGCCAGCGGGCTTGATTGGGATGGCCCGCGCGGACGGTCAAGGCTGCGCCGGCCGACCATGGCGGAGGGACCACCTCGGTCAACGGCACGGCCCGATGACGGCGTGCCGATGTACCACAACATACGGCGAGATAGAGCCTTCCGGCGTCGCGGAAAAAAAGCCCGCCGGTTTTGAGCCAGCGGGCAAGTTCTGGAGTGGCTGAGATCAACCCAGCATCAGTCAACGACCGGCGGAAGGGTTGGTTGCAGTGGATGCCAGCTAGCCGCAGCATGCTGTGAATCGTAGCAAAGTGAAAAACAAAACTCTGGACTTCGAGGTCGGACTCGCCCCAATATTTGTTTGGGGGATTCACATGAAAATTGGAGCACTCATCGCAAGTGCAGCCCTGTGCGTCAGCGGCTGCTCTACGACCGCTGTCGTGTCGGACAGCGATCTCACGGCAATGAATACCGTTGCGCTATGTCACGTTCTCGCCAGCAGCACGGACGAACAGTATCGTAGCAGGGTAGCGGCCCTTCTAGTGCGCAGGGGCGCAACAGCAGAGAGGTGCACCAGGCTTGTGCAAACCGACAATGCTGTCGCGACAGGCATAGCGATCGCGGCTGTCGGCGGCGCAGCTGTGGGTGTCGCTGCCAACAACGGCTATGGAGGCGGAACATATTACCGGCCACCGCCACCACAAACCTATGGCGTCGCGTGGGACCAATTCTATGGCCAGAACTACAGCGTTATCTGGCGCTGCCGCGACCGGTCCACCGGGCGGTTCGTTGACGATTACTATTGCGCCGGCCTGCCCATGGTCGACAGCGCATGGCCGGGCTGGTCGGCGTAGCGGATGAGCAGGCCATACCGCAAATATCGATCCAATCGGTGGCAGAGACCCACCGGTGCCAAGCTGTGGCGGCGCCAACTTGCGAGCGTGCCGGCAATGCTCGGTCTTACGGCAGCGGCGGCGGTGGCCGCCTTCCTGGCGCCGTCGGGCGCGCAACGTAGCGACGATGCATCAAAGGCCAGCCCACAAAGGGCGGCGCCCGCCTCGCTTACCGGTGTCGCTTCCGTCATTGACGGCGATACGATCGAAATCCACGGCCAGCGCGTCCGCTTCAACGGCATCGACGCGCCAGAGGGCCGGCAGCTGTGCCGCGATGCGAATGGCGCCGAGTATCCTTGCGGCCGGCGATCGGCCGAAGCGCTGGACACTTTCCTGGCCGCGTCGAGGCCGCTCGAATGCACATTCGTGACGTGGGACCGCTACCACCGCTTTGTCGGCGATTGTCGGCGCGCCGACGGCGCGGGCGTGGCCGCCTGGATGGTCAAGCACGGCCAGGCGCTGGATTGGCCTCACTACAGCCAGGGCGCCTATGGGGGGCAGCAGGCGCAAGCCCAAGCCTCAAAGATCGGCCTGTGGGCCGGGACGTTTCAGGCACCCTGGGAATGGCGCGCTGCGCACGCCGACGGCGCGGCGCCGTCGAGTCGCCCGCTGGGCATCATCAGCCGTAAGCTGGTCGCGCAGAGCGGCTATTCTTGCGAGCCGCGGAGAACGTGCAAGCAGATCGGTTCCTGCGACGAAGCCAACTGGTACCTGCAAAACTGCTCATGGGGCGGAAAACTCGATCGCGACAAGGATGGGATCGCATGCGAAACACTCTGCTAGCTGAAATGTAACGGAGTAAGCGCGCTACGGCCTGTTCGGCTTTCCGCTTACACCGATCCAACGAAAACCATGCATGGGCGACGCGGTCTGCTAACCCCATTTTTTTGACGAGGTATTCTATATCTGAAGGGCAGAAAAAGTTATTGCGACAATAGAGAGAAGAGACGCCTTAACTAAGACTTTCAAAACCGTTAAATGTATGCTGGCAGGCGATCAAGGCGTGATGTTGCCCTGTCGGGGGGGCGAGTAAAATGCAGACTGTGATGAGTCAAAAGCTGGCAAGCTATGGCCAGTGGACCTACCGTGGTGCCTGGGCCCTAGAGATTGCGGCCGCAGCGATTGGTCTTACGACAGGTGTAGCATTAGGCGTACAAGCGTTTTCTGCAAGCGAGTCTGTCACTGCAATGGATTTGACGCTCGCCAGTGCACCCTTTCTCATGGTGGCAATCGCGGAGCTCACCAAGATACCGATAGCTACACTGCTTTTCAGCGCGTCTTGGCTCTGGAAGCCCATAATCTTGGTCTTCCTCCTGGTTCTTGCAGGCATCACTTTCGAAACTGTCTTTATGGGGATGGAGAGGGCAGGCGCATTGCGTCAGCTGCGTTATGAGGAGCTCGTAAACAAGATTGATGCCCTTGAGCAGGAAGCGACAAAGCTCGCCTCTGCTGACGAACTTGGTCGAAGAGCCGATCAGGTCGATCAAGCCCGTTCCGAAATTGAGCAGCTGACCTCTCTTGCAGAAAAATCGCGTGCGACCTCTCAGTCGCAAATTGCCGAGGCCAATGCGGAATTGGAGGGAACGACAGCCCTTACTCCAGAGGCCTCGCGTGTTCGCGATCAAGTGGATGAGAAAAATGCTGTTCGATCGGCGCTGATTCAACAGCGTGATCGCGAAGTTAAAGACGCTGTCGATCAGTTTGAGCGCCAACGCGACAGCTTTGTTGAACGTATCAAGATGGCGCGCGATTCAGGCGACAGCGACTCGGCACGCAGGCTAGAATCGGAAGTGGCTAAACTTGCCAACCCCCGCACGAAAATTATCACCAAGTTCGACACTCGGATTGAGCCGCTCGATCAAGAGATTGCTGCGCTGCGCGAAAATTTCGATCGTTTGCGGGCAAATAGCCCTCCTATGACTACTGACCAGAGGCAGAAGCTTGTCGATAGGCGTTCGTCTCTGGAGCAAACGCGCGATAGTGATGCCGCGGCTTGGCAGCGTCGATTGGATGAAGCGGGCAAACGGCTCGCAGATGCCCAGGCGGCAGAAGCCAACAAGGCAAACACCTCGGCGCAAAACCAGGTCAGACAGGACCAGATTGCCAAAGCCCTCAGCGCCTTGGCCAAGGAGCGGATCCCAATGGCGCGGACAGATCAGGTCCGCCGTATTGCCTCACGGTGGTACGGCAGCAAACCTGAACTGGTGACTGAGGCACAGGCCGGAATAATCTCTGTGATTTGGTTCGGCTCGCTCGCGCTCATCGCCGCGCTCGCGGGACCAATTACGGCAATGGTCGCTCTAGCGCTCCAGCGCATTGCCGCCCGAGAAGAGGACAATTCAGACAGCAAGACTTCCAGGCTGCTCCGCAGAATGCTTCTGAGTTGGCGGTGGCGCCGAATTCGAACGATTAAGGTACCAGTCGAAGTTATGGTCGAGAAAGAGGTTGAGAAGCGGGTTGAGGTGCCTGTGGAAAAGGTGGTCAAAGAGATCCTCTATGTTCCGCTCTTCACCGATGATCCCGAAGTCCTTCGCAAGGCCCTCGACCAGGATTTGCCGCCTGAGGTCTCAGACCTCGTGACGGTATCAATGAAGGGTCGCAAAAGTGCTCGTCCGGCATAATACCACCCTGCTTGAGCAAGCCGTCGATCTCGCCGTCAAAAGGTCAGCGATTCCAACCTTGCAGGCTCAAGCCGCGGCCCAAGAGAAGACAGCCCGAGCGACCGCCTTTCGCCGAATGGCGACTGGCGGAGCCATTGCAGTGGCGGCGGTCGGGATTGGGCTGGGCATCAATCTTGGTCTATGGGACAAAACCTTGCCGGAACCGGCGGCTTTGCCGACCATAGAGCAGCCAAGCGATCTCACCTCCCCAAAAGATGAGCCGCCTATTCCTGTTCCAACTCCAAAGCCAACTCAGGAGCAGGCGCCCCAGGCTGACGTCCCTACCAAGCCTGACGTGGTGACCGTCGACTTCAACAAGTTCGCCACCAAGAACGTCGAGTTCCAAGGCACCACTTGGGAGTTAATCACAGGTCACCACTTCAAGGATGAGAACGACCAAACCTGGGACCGAGCGTGGTGTTACTCTCGGCGGAGTGTGAACGGCGTAGACGTAAATGTATCATTGGCAGCTCGTTCTGCACCGACAGCGCCACCAGCCGGGCCTGGCGCTGCTGCTCAGACGCTTCAGTTGGTCGGCCTTAATGATTCATCCGCCGTCGATCTTGCAACAAGATGCGCGTGGCTGGATGGTCGCACATTTGCGTCTTCAGACATCATTCCTGACTCGTCACGAGAGCAGGCCGCAACTGTCCCCGCAGAAACTCCTGCGACAGAGGTCGATCCAGATAGTGGATTTGTTGTCGTGTCCGGGTGGGACGCGATCGGAAACGACCTGCCGGATATGCCAATTAGGAACGTGAGTTCTGAGCAGTGTCAAACCGCCTGCGACACCGACTTCAGGTGTCTAGCGGTTACTTATAACACAAAATTTCGAGCTTGTTTCATGAAAGGGGACGCATCGCTACTGGTCAAAAGCGAAGAGTCGATCATGGCCGCAAAAAAAGTGGTCGAGAGCAATTTGCGCTACTCGAATTTGGTGTTCGCCACAAAAACGGAAATTTCTGGCAACGCCTATTGGACCTCTCCGCTCCGATATCCAGACTGCATACTGCAATGTGCAAACGACAAATCCTGCTTAGGGTTCAATTTCCGCAAAAAAGAAAGTGCGTGTGTCCTTTTCAACAGCATAACCCAATCCGCTGATAACGCAGCGGTCGCATCTGGCATCAAGAGCGTCGCCAACTAAAGTTGAAGCGAAGAACCTATCCTCAAGGAGCGATTGAAACCAAGCCGCTTGTCAAAGAAAGTGGCTAGCAAAATTCCACGATAACCTTTGGGTTAGCGGCAGGAATGTTCTTCGACGAAGCTCCAGCAGAATGCAAAGTGGAGCCAACTGAGGCATCTCAGAGAAAGAATTGTCGTCGGCGCATTGCGGGACCGTCTGACTGAATGTCAAAATGGGGCCGTGACCCGACGGACCGCTTTTTCTCTCGAAAGAAAGATATCGGCCGCTCGATTGGGAGCGCAAAAAGTCTGGGAATGATCGATTGTGTTGAAGAAGTCGGTGATTAAGCCAGGCGTTCTTTTCGCCGCGACGAGTTGCGATTGGGTCGAGGCGGCCTCCTTGCCCTAAGTGGCTGGGATTGGTGTCCGGATAGTGCAGATCTTGGCCAATTTCCTGAGGTTCTGGGCGATGGCTGCGAGGTGGAACTCATCGCGGGCACCACAGGGGCCGCGCAATCGCAGTCTGTCGAGCTTCAGGATGCGCTTGAGGTGCGCGAACAGCATCTCCACCTTCTTCCGTTGATAGCGTGAGGTTTGGTAGGCCTCGGTCTTGGCGATGTCGCGGGCCATGTCGCGCGCGCCCTCATAGATCGAGCGCAGCACTTTGCGCGCCGGCTCCTTCGGGCAACAGCGGGGCTTCAGCGCACAGGCGTCGCAATCCAGCTTGCTGGCGCGATAGCGCATCATGCCATTCTCGTCGACGAGAGGGTGTGGCACCCGATAGGTCTTCTGGCGCTGCCTGAGCGTCTTTCCGCCCGGGCAAATATAGGCATCGGCCTTATGGTCGTAGGTGAAGTCGTCGCGCGAGAAGGTGCCATCCTTGCGCCTAGACTTGTCGAACACCGGGATATGCGGCTCGATCCCACGCTCATGCACCAACCAGTTCAGCATTTCGGCCGAGCCGTAGCCGGTGTCGGCAATCAGCCGCTCCGGCCACAGGCCGAGCTCGTCGTGCGCCCGCTCGATCATGGTCTTGGCGGCCGTCACCTCGGCTTGGCGCACCGCGGTCGAGGGCTCCACATCGACGATGACGGCGTGCTCCACGTCGATCAGATAGTTGGTGCAATAGGCGTAGACGGCCGGGCCGCCCCAAGAGGCGGTCCAGCGTGCTGCAGGATCGACAGGCGATACGAACTTTGGCTCTACCGGCGTGGCGGCCCCGAAGGCGGCGTCATCCAGAGTGGCGAGATACTCAGCCACGGCCCGCTTGGCTTTGGGATTGAGGTCCTCGGCCGTTTCGATCCCGCGCTGACGATGGGCGTCGGCGACGATCATGCTGGCATCGACCGCAAAGCCTTCGCCGCCGACGAGCCCTTCAGCTATGCAGCGCCGGACGACGGTCTCGAACAGTTCGCGCAGCAGGTCGGCATCGCGGAAGCGGCCGTGGCGGGTCTTGGAGAAGGTTGAGTGGTCAGGCACATCACCCTCGAGACCAAGCCGGCAGAACCACCGATAGGCCAGGTTCAGATGTACCTCCTCGCACAGCCGGCGCTCCGAGCGGATGCCGAAGCAATAGCCGACGATCAGCATGCGGATCAGCAGCTCAGGGTCGATCGAGGGACGGCCGATCGAGCTGTAGAAGGGCGCCAGATGCTGGCGGATGGCGGACAGGTCGACGAAGTGGTCGATCGCTCTGAGCAGGTGATCCGCCGGCACATGCCGCTCCAGGCTGAAGCCGTAGAACAGCTCCTCCTGCATCACACTTTGCTCGCCCATCATCGACTCAATCTCCTCTTACGACGAAGATTGAATCAGTGCTTCAGGACTGCTGCAACCCGGACTTTTTCAACACAATCGATCCTGCCCGGACGCTGAAAAGGTCTGCATATTGGGCGATCGATCCGCTGGCCTAGCAAACTCAGGTCTCCACCTATCGCCGCTTCCTGCCGCCCGGCCAGGGCAGATTGCCGTCAAGCTCACGCAGGCCGTAGGTCTGTTCCTCCCATTGCTTGCGCTCGAGACGCGCGGGCGGGGCGTCGTCCTCTTCGTACCACAGCAGCGTCATGGTCTGATCCCATTGACCAACATGCAAGACGTCTTCGAATAGGCCGCCATCGCGGTCCCAGTCTTCGAACCACTCATCGGCCTCCGCTTCTTCAGGCCCTGATGGCTTCTCGCCCGCTCGTGCTCGTGCGCTGTAGGAACCCTCGGGCAGGAGCGCCCCGGGCCTGACCCAGCCCTTTGCCTGACGTAGACTTGCCGAGCGGGCGCTGTAGCGAACCTTGCCGCCTTCGGAGACGACGAACGCGCAGAGATTTTTCGAGAAGGTTGCGAAACGCGAGCCGGCGGCAAGAAGCGAGGCATCGAAATCATCGGCCAGCGTGCCGACGGCCGCCATGCCCATTTCCGACATGTCAACCTGCGGCTTGAAGAGCTTGTATGGTAGGAGTAGCTCGGCGGCGAAAATGTCGCAGAAAATCTCGCCTTGGGGCCGCTTGCTGAGACTCCAGCTTGGCTGGCTATGATCGGGGGCGATGTCTAAAACCGCGTGGGCAACCTCGTGGCAGACGGTAAACCTCTGACGCCTGTTGTTCTGATTGCAGTTCACGCAGATCTTGTATTTGCCCTTGGGCGTCTTGAACGACCAGCCATCTTCGCCGTCGTTCAAGGCTTCCTTTTTGATCGTGCCGTCGATTGCTGCCGCATAGATATCGACTGAGACCGGCTGCGCAAGCGGCCCGCATTTGCTGATAAACGCCCGTGCAGATGAAACGACTGACAACTCATCCATCATCGTCTTCCATCATCATGCGCCTGATGCGCGCGAGCGAGGTCGCGTAATCCGCGCGCGTGCCGCGATTCACAACGGTGGAAAGCATCTGCAGCTCCTCGGCGCTGATACTCTGATCCTGACGGACAAATTCCAAGATATTCGGATTAACGTTCTCCTGGCGCGCGAGGTGGCGCAGAACTTCGCGATCGCGCTTTGAGGCTGACAGCGCAGTCGCTAGCTTGTCCAAAACGTCTTCGGATGGGGCTTCCTTTACGCCCGTTTCAAGCCGGTGAATGTAGGCGTGATCGACCTCGCTGCGCTGGCCGAGATCCCTTAGGCTCAGCTTTCTTTCTTCCCTTAGGCCTTTCAACCACACACCCAGTGCTGTTTCCGGCATTCGCCCTCCTTGACAAATTTTTTTCAATCGCTATTTGTTGTCTGTGTGGACAACAGGCTCTGATCTGATGTGAATTAGACCAGGGCTTTTTTCGAACCCCTTCTGTTGTCTGGCCGGACACCAAAATGCCACCGGTCGGGGCGAAACGCAAGCGCCGCCAGAGGCGGGAAAGGATATAAGTCATGCTGGACATTGCTGCGTCGCACATCGTGCGCATCCACATCAATCGAGTGGCGATCAATTCGCCCAACCCAACGACCGGTGAAGCGCTCTATGCGCTGGCCGACATTAAGCAGCACGAGAGGCTCTACCGCGAGGTCGCGGGCGACGAGGAAGATGAGCGCATTCCGCGCGATGACACGCCGATCCATCTGACGCAGGATCAGCATTTCTACAGCCAGAAGGTCTTCGACATTCTGGTTAATGGCGATGACCACGAGATCGACACCAAACAGATCACTTACGCCCGCGTGGTCGATCTCTATCTCGGGCAGGGCGGAAAGCCCTCGAACGAATATCTCGTCAAATACTCCCACGGTCCGGTCGAGAACCCGAGCGGCACGCTCGCACCGGGTCAGAAGGTGAAGGTGAAGGATGGAATGCGCTTTCGAGTTGCCGGAACTGGTGAATCATAACCCCTTCCTTCGTGATCTGGACGAGACGGGATACCTGATCGACTTCGTGGGCGGTTATTTCGTTATATACGGTCTGCCCTACCTCGACAGCGAGGCCGGCTTGCAGCACGGCGATTGGGCCTGCCCACTTGGTCTGACCGGCCCGGTCATCGGCCCCCCCGCCGATCACCAAGCCTGGTGGCGCGGCAGCCGACCCCACGACCAGCAGGGACGCGAGCTCAGGCTTGGCGGCGGTCCCAATCCCGTTGAGGTGACGCCTGATCTCGTCATGAGCTGCTCCTTCTCTTACAAGTTGATGGATGAGCAGGGCGCGCTGCGCGCGTACCAGTCGTTCGAGGAAAAGGTACAGACATACATCGATACGATCACGACGCCGGCGGTCAATGCTTATCCTCAGGCTACACCCCTACGTGGGATCGCCGTCAAGGCGGCCGCGCAGGGTTCGCCGCTGCGCTTTCCCGACACCATGTCCGCGCGCTATCACCTCAATGATCTCTCAGCGCTCATGCGCGGCAAGAAGGTCGCCATCGTCGGCCTTGGCGGAACTGGCTCCTTCATTCTCGATTCAGTGGCTCGTACGCATCTTGAGCAGATTGCGCTGTTCGATGATGACAAGGTCCATCTCCACACGATCTTCAGATGGCCGGGCTTTATCCCCGGCGCCATCGGCAAGCTGAAAGTCGAGGCGCTTGCCATGCACTATGATCAATGGCATGCGGGCATTGTGCCGGTCGCCGAACGCATCACGGCCGACAATGTTATTCGCCTCCGCGAGTTCGATTTCGTCTTCGTCTCGGTTGATGAGGGGCCGGCGCGCCTGTTGATCGTGGACTGGCTGAGTGCGAACAACATTCCCTTTGTCGATTGCGGCATGGGCCTGAACCGCTCGGCCGTCGGGCTCAGCGGCTTCGTGCGCATTACGGGCACCGACCGTGCCGCCTTCGACAACAATCGGGGTACGGTGCGTCTGCCGGTCGAAAACGCGAAGGCTGACGAATATCGCAAGCAGGCGCAGATTCCCGAGCTCAATGCGCTGAATGCCAACATGGCCGTGATCCGGTTCAAGCAGCATTTCGGGTTGCTGGACCGGGAGAGTGATGCGACCTCGATAATCTTCGATACCGTAACCTTCGAAATGGACCGGGCGGGGGGAGTCTAGATGAGATTTCGCTATGAAGCGGTCGAGCGCATGCCCAAGCCTTTGGTGCCGGGCGTCGTCTATCACAGCGAGGAGTTCGAGATCGGGGCCCTGCTGTGCGCTTGCGGCTGTGGTCATCGTGTTTCGTTGCTGGTGCCCGACAGCCACCAGGTCACTGAACAAGGCGGTATGGCGACGGTGCGCCCTTCGATTGCCGTCTGCGATGCACCCTGCAATTCGCATTACTTCATTACGGTCGGCGAGGTTGAGTGGCTGCGCGCCTTCGATCCAGCCACGTCGCAAGCGGTGATGCGCAAGCAGATCGAACGCCACGCGCACGGCGACCCCGCGCGTCTGTCCTTCCTGAAGCGTGTGCTGTCTGCGCTGGGCCGTGTCTGGACCCGGTTCACTTCCTTTGGGCCGCCGCAGTAGCCCTCGTAACAGGCAGGCTGATCCCGGCCTGCCTGTTTTGTTGGTGTCAGTAGGCGACAGACAAAGCGAGCGCGCCATGAGGCGCAAATGCCTCGATCTGTGGTTGATGAAAGCAAGCGCGACGGGCCGCAAGCGGCAGTTCTGGCCCTGCCAACCAATGCCCGCTTCCAACAAGAAGCCAACGTCCGGAAGTGGGCATGGTCGACTTCGAGGGCATCGCCAGCGATGTCTGCTTTTAAGAAGCTGTGAAGTGGACCTTTACGGCCGTCAAAGGCGCAGAGCCGGCATTGGTTCGGGGCAGATCAGCTCGTCTTTTGTGCCCTATGTTTCGGCTTGCCGCCGGCAAGTTGCTTGAATGCATTCGCCCGCCTAGAAAGGTGCCCCCTCGGACTCACTGGTCGCTGTGACTTATTCGGACCCTGAAATTGCCTTCCGCCGCGATTTCTCTGACTTGTCGACGACAGGGAGCCCTTCCTTTCTGGCCTTGGCAAACGCTCGATCGCTCTCCAGGAACTCCGCCAGCATGAACGGGATCAGTTCCGCTACCGATTCGGACTCGCCATAGGTCTGACGATAAAGCGCCGCATAGTCCTTCAGTGCTTGGTTCAGGTCTGCACTTACGCTTATGGTGATCTTCGAAGGTGTCCGATCCGGAAGTTTGCCGAGTTTCAGATTGGTCATGATGACTCCAGTCAATTCGGGTACGGCCGTAGCACAAGATCCTTGTGCACGATGACGCGCAGTGGCCAACCAGGGCGGACGGTGATCGTGGGCTGAATATTGAGGTTCTTCTCGGTGATGCGCTGGCCAGCTTGACTGACGTTCTGCTGAGCGGATTCGCGGATTGCTTTGACCAGGTCGCTTTCGTCTTCCCCGAGGCTCAGCTCGGTGCCGACCCCTAGCAACGTGGCCAGCGCAACGCCTTTCATCAGCTGCCAGGTGTGGAAATCCACCTTGTCCTCAAGCCCGGCATAGCCGGCGGTGTCCGTCGCCGGCAGATTGTCGATTTCGATCGAAGAGCCGTCGGGCAGCAGTATCCGTTGCCAGACCAGCAGCGCGCGCCTTTGTCCAAAGGCAACAACGCTGTCATAGGTGCCAATCAGGCGAGAGCCTTGCGGAATGAGCAAGGTGCTGCCGGTGACTGTGTCGTGCACATTCTCGGTGACCTGTGCGACGACGAGGCCGGGCAAGTCGGAATTGATGCCAGTGATCAGGCTCGCTGCGATGACGCTGCCGGCCATCAGCTGATACGGCGAAGCCGGCGTCTGCAGTGCATGCAGATTGTAGATTCCACTTGTGTTCCGCTGGCTGACAAAATCGAGCTTGCGCTGTTGATTGTTTTGGTCGCCCTCGGCCGGTGCAACGGAAGCTGAATCGCGTGCGGCATCGGATTGTGGAGCCGTTCCATCAAAGGGTGGACGCCCGCCCTGCCCGTTGCCGGCGGCATCCGCTTGCCGGGGTCGATTTTCGATCCGGAAGAAGACTTGCGATTCGCGCGCCTCGATCGCCTGCTGTGCAAGGCGCTGCTCCTCCGCCGAAACCTCCTGGCCCGGCGCGATGCCCAGCTGGCGTTGGTGCTCAAGGATGGGGCGGCCGAGGTCGCCGGGCAGCGGTGGTCCAAGCACCGGAGGCTTGGGCTTGATCCCGGAATAGTCCTTAGGCAGCCTTTCAATTGCCTCCGCGGTTGGCTTCCGCTCAGTGTTGTAAAGCTCTTCAGCCTGCTCTTTGATGCGCAGCGCCGGTCCCTGCAGCGCCATCATGGTGACGCCTAGAACGCTGCCGGAACCAACAGCAGCAATGGCGACAATAATGCCGCGCTTGAAGCGCACAGCGCGGCGAGGCGAGGCCCGCAGCTGCAGCTGTTCTGGATCGAGTTTCGGTGGAGCATCGGAGCGGGAAGTATCCGTCATGGGCCGTCCCTCACCTGCTGGAACGCGAAAAGAGCAATATCCGCCGCGGCGCTTGCCTGCCGTCGGTCCTCGTGATGCGCACCACCTGCTGCTGCTTGGCGCCGAGGCGCAGTTCGGCCGCGGCGAAGAGGCGATCGACGATGTAATAGTTGCCCCGTATGCGGTAGTTGACGAGCTGGTTGTGCCCGTCAGCACCGACGATGAAGAGCGGCGGGGCCTCGCCCTGATCGATGCGGCGCGGGAACTCGATGCAGACCTTGCTGCCATCATCGAACGCGCGCGTGGGCCTCCAGGGCGGCATGTCGCCGGTAATCGAATAGCGGAAGCGAATATTTTCGAGAGCCACATTCGACGCCACTGGCATAGCGGCGTCGGCCTGCGCATTGCGCCGGCGTAGCGCGATGATCTGGTCCTCGCTGTAGGTCCAGGAGATGGCCGCCATGGCGGTCTTATTCGTGCTTTGAAGCTGCAGGTGATAGCTTCGCCGGTCCGTGGTGATCACCAGATTGGTGGCAAGTCCTGGCGCGAAGGGCTTCACCAGCACATGGGTGCGCTGGTTATCGCCGGAGCCACTGACGGTGTCGCCAATTACCCAGCGCACTGTATCGCCGGCCGACACGGATTGGAGGTTCTCGCCTGACTGCAGAGCGATATCGCTGACGCGCTCCGGTGCGGCATAGAGCTGGTAGAGCGCGCCTTCGGCAAAAGGGTAAACCTGCACCGCATTCACATAGCCATATTTGGTGGGTTGCTGCGTCGCCGCCTTGTTGGCATCGGCGACACGTTCTTCAGGCGAGCGCTTGTCTTCAGCAGCCTTGCCCGGCTCGGGCTGCAACTGGCCGGGCAGCGGCAGCGGTTTCGGCACTTCCACGACCTTGACGGGCTTCTCCGGCGCCTTCTCGATTGCCGCCGGTTGGAATTTGGCAGCATCATAGGAAATCTGAGGTGGCGGCACCGGCTTCGAGGCACAGGCGGAGATGACCGCAGCCGACGTCGACAGGACCAGCGCAGTGCGAAGCGACGAGAGTCTATTTATCATTGGCGGACTCCTTTGGGGGAACGGAAGTCTGCGCGGCACTGTCGAGCTCGCGCGACCAGTCGATGGCATTGATGAAGACGCCGAGCGGGTTTTTGCGCAGCTGATCGGTATTGTTCGGCGGCCGGATCACAATGGTGAGGATCCCGGTCCAACGCGTTGTGCTGGCGAGGCTGCCGCGCTCAAAGACCTGCTCGGTCCATTTGACTTGAAAGGAGCTGTCGGACGCTCGAACCACGCTCGTCACCTGCACCGAGACGCTGCGCGTGCCGATCTTGCCGAACGGATCATTGGCCTTAGCGTACTCGTTGAGAAAGAGGGCTGCACGGTCGGTGGCAAAGTCGTAGGCCGAGAGCCAATTCTGCCGCACCAGCACCGGATCGGTGGAGACGGAGCGGACATTCTGGATGAAATGGCCGAGATGCCAGGCAATCTGGGCATCGTCGGGCTCGTAGGTTTGGATTGCCGGCGCGACAGCCCGTGTTTCACCGAAGCGGTCGACCTCGACAACGTAAGGCACGACGCGGCCCTGCATCGACTGCCACAAGAGTCCACCAGAGAGCCCGATGGCCAGAGCGAGGCAGCCAAAGGCCATCAGGCGCCAGTTCCTTGCCTGCACGCGCGCAGTGCCGATGCGCTCGTCCCAAAGTTGGGCGGCCTTCTGGTATGGTGTGACGGGGTGGGGCGTCTTCCCGTAACGCTGAACAGGTCGCTTGAAGAGCATCTAGTCTTCCTTATCGTTGAGAGAGGGGTTGGCCCCGCTTCCACCCCGATCCCCATCGCGGACGGCCTGCGTGGCGGCGTGGCGATGGGCGCGCGCGGTCTGTTCGGAACGCAAGCGCCTCGCCCATGCCGGCGCGGCATTGGCACCTGACGCGGCAGGGTTTCCGGTCATTGATGCGGTCGGGGTGCCGCCCGTCGCGGTCCAGGCGGCATCGCGGCCGGCATCGGCGCTGCGCCGGAATGGTTCTGTTGCAGATCGCATTCCCCGCATCGCGGCGCCGCCAGCTGCGCCGGCAACGCCCTGCAGTCCAGCAGCTACGCCGGAGAGGCCGGACTCGGGCGATGTTGCACGCCCCATCTGCCAAGCTGTGGAAGCAGCCGATCCCATGGCCGTGCCGGCTCGAACGGCGGCGAGACCGCCGCCGGTTGCCATGCGCGCGCCGGCAAGCGCCGCACCTCCGGCAACGAGCGTTGATCCGGCGGCCGCCGCGGTGGTTCCGAGTGCGGCTCCCGCGCCAAGCTGCGGCGCGCCGGAAACAAGACCTGAGGCAATTCCCGGCCCGAAAATGCCGAGCCCAAGCAGCGCCAACGCGCCCAGTACCTGTGACATGGCCGCGGCCAAGTCCGGCTCCTTGCCTTGCAGGGCGGAAGCGAACTCGCCGAAGAGCGTGGAGCCGATGCCGACGATGACGGCAAGCACCATCACCTTAATGCCCGACGAGATCACATTGCCGAGCACGCGCTCGGCCAGAAACGCCGAGCGGTTCCAGAGCGCGAAGGGCACCAGAACAAAGCCGGCCAATGTGGTGAGTTTGAACTCCAGGATGGTGATGAAAAGCTGGATGGAAAGGATGAAGAAGGCGATGAGGACCAGGAACCAGGCGAGAAGCAGCACGAAGATGGTCAGCGCGTTGCCAAAGATCTCGGGGAAGCCGACTAGCTGGCTCGCTTGATTGAGCAGCGGCCAGGCGCCCTCGAAGCCGGCCGCGGCAATGCGGCCTGGCCGCAGGAGACTGTCGGCGGACAAATTGCCGGACGAAGCGTTGATGCCGAGCCCGGCAAAGGAGCGGTAGATGATGTCGGCAAGGCTTCTGAAATTGTTCAGGATGAATGCGAAGGCGCCGACATAGAGCACCTTTCGGACGAGCCGACCGAGAATATTGGGTTCGCCGCCGAACGCCCAGACCAGGCCCGCCAGCGCGATGTCAATGCCGATCAGGATGGTAGTGAGAAAGGCGACGTCGCCCGAAAGCAGACCGAACCCGCTGTCGATATAGCGGATGAAGGTCTGCATAAAGCGATCGATGACGCCGAGGTCATTCATGTCGCCGTCTTCCTCGTTGTCTTGAAGACTGCTGATCAGTTGCCGGGATAGGCCGTACCGGTGCCCAGGAAACGCTTCGTCGTCTCGCGGGCGGCTTCCTCGGACTGCGCCTTGCGGGCAGCATCTTCGGCTTCAGCCCGGAACTGGGTCGCGAGCAGCGTCTGGATCTGCATCTGCTGCTTGGTCGAAAGCGCGATCAGCTGATTGGTGGCCTGGCTTGCCTCAAGGGCACCTGCCGCGCCCTGACTGCGGTTGACGAGATCGGTAAGCAGGTCGCCGTCGGCCCGCACGTTCTCCACGATCTGTGACTGCGCGCTCATGGTTTGGCGGAACGCCTGCATGGCGTTTTGCCAGCGCTCGCGCGCGGCGCTCGCCACATCGCTGACCTCGATTGTGGCGTCGTAGCTTTCCGGATATTGCACACGCCACTGGTTCTGAAGCTTGTCGAGATCGAAGCTCAAGCCGCTGGCCTGGGTCATCAGGCCGTCGATCCGTTGGAGCGAACCTGTGAGCTGGCCCACGGAAGAAAAATCCAGGCGCTGAAGGTTCCGCGCCATGTTCTGCAGCATGGTCGCCTGGTTCTGAAGCGACTGGATCTGGTTGTTTATCTGCTCCAGGGAACGTGCCGCTGTCAGCACGTTCTGCGCATAATTCGACGGATCGAACACGATTAGGGCGTGGGCCGGCTGGACGTAGTCGGCCATCGGTTTTGCGATTAGGGAAACGGTGATCAGGCTTGTGAGAAGGCGGCGCCGCATCATGACGATTGCTCCTTGTCTGGTTGAGGGAATTGCTGGAGAAGCTCGGCAGCCCAATCGAGGCCGCGCGCACTCAGGAACCGGGAGGCAAAGCCCTCCTGCCCGTGCTCTGACAGGACGGTGTCGATCAAAGCTTGCGTGGCCGGATCAGAGGCGCCGCAGAGCGCAAGAGCGATCGGGCCGAGCCCGAGCTCGAAGAGGCGGTTGCCGCGGCGCGACTGCAGATAATACTGGCGCTTCGGTGTGGCACGGGCGACCAATTCGATCTGCCGCTCGTTCAGGCCGAAGCGCTCATAGGCTGCCCGCGCCTGCGGTTCCACGGCACGGTCATTGGGAAGAAAAATGCGCTGAGGGCAGCTCTCGATGATTGCCGGCGCGATCGACGAGCCAGCGATGTCTGCAAGTGACTGCGTGGCGAAAATGACGGAGACGTTCTTCTTTCGCAGCACCTTCAGCCATTCGCGGATGCGGGCGGCAAAGAGCGGGTTGTCGAGATAGACCCAAGCCTCGTCGAGCATGAGCAATGTTGGCCGGCCGTCGAACCGCTCCTCGAGGCGATGGAAGAGATAGGTAAGCACCGGCAGCACAGCGCCTTGGCTGTGCATCAGCTCTTCGGTCTCGAAACACTGCACATCCGACAAAGCCAGCCGATCTTCATCGGCATCGAGCAGCTTGCCGAAGGGACCGTCGAGCGTGTAGGGCATCAACGCGGCCTTGAGCCCATTGGACTGAAGCAGAACCGACAGGCCCGTCAGCGTGCGTTCCTGCGCCGGCGCGGTGGCAAGGCTGGTGAGTGCCGACCAGATTGCCTCCTTCACCTCCGGCGTGACTGTGACATTCTCATGGGCGATGAGGCCGGCGATCCATTCGGCTGCCCAGCTGCGGACAGCCCGGTCGTTGACATTGCGCAGCGGTTGGAAGGCAAGCGCACCGTCCGCACCAAGCCCATGGTGCTCTCCACCCATGGCGAGTGTCGCCGCGCGAGCCGAGCTGCCCTTGTCGAAGACATAGACCTGTGCGCCGGCATAGCGGCGGAACTGCAGAGCGACGAGGGCAAGCAGAACCGACTTGCCGGCACCAGTTGGACCAACGATCAGCATGTGACCGACATCGTCGACATGGGTGGAAAGCCGAAACGGGGTCGACCCGCTGGTCTCGGCAACAAGAAGCGACGGTGCTTCGATCCGGGTGACTTTCGCGAGATGCTCGTTTGTCGCCGGACCGGCCCAAACCGACGATAGCGGCATGAGATGGGCAAGGTTCAATGTATGAATGAGCGGCTGGCGAACGTTGGCATAGACATGGCCGGGCAACGAGCCGAGCCACGCCTCGACCGCATTGACGCTTTCACGGATTGTGGTGAAGCCGAGTCCGTTGACGATGCGCTCGACCGCGCGAAGTTTCTCCGCGGCGGCTTGGCGATCCTCGTCCCACACCGTCACGGTAGTGGTGAGATAGCCGAAGCCGACATGATCGCCGCCCAACGCCTGAAGTGCTTCGTCGGCATCAAGCGCCTTGTTGTCGGCATCGCTGTCGACGAGCGGGACCGGTTCGTTGGTCACAACCTCGCGGAGGATCGCGACGATCGATTTGCGCTTGGCAAACCACTGCCGCCGCAACCGGGTCAGTGTCTTTGTGGCTTCCGTCTTGTCGAGCGGGATGAAGCGCGTCATCCAGCGATAGGCGAAATCCTGATGGTTGAGCGCGTCGAGGATCCCTGGCCGGGTGACGTTCGGGAAACCAAGGATGGTGAGGGTGCACAGATGCTGCTCACCCAGCATCGGCTCCAGGCCGCCGGTAAGCGGCGCGTCAACCAGAACACCGTCGAGATACATTGGCGTTTCCGGCATGGCGACCGGATGGCGGTAGGTCGAGATTGTGCCGTGCAGATAGGTTAGCGTCTCGGCATCATCGAGGGCGCGCACTTCCGGCATGAAGCCGGACAGCAAATCCAGGACGCGGTCGGTCTCGTCGCGAAACCACGCCACCTCCTGGCGCCAGTCTCGTCCCGAGTGATGCGAGTCGACCAGTGCGCTTTCCGCCCGCGCCTGGCCATCTGGCGCCGGCATGAAGACCAAGGTCAGATGATAGCGACTCTCGAAGTGCGCGACCTTGCCCTCGAAGGCCGCGCGCCGTTCCTCATCGACCAGCCATGAGGCAGCATCGGGAAAAGCCGAGCTCGGATAGCCCAGCGCTTCAGCGCGCTCGGCCTCGAAAAACAACCCCCATCCGGAGCCCAACCTTCGTAGCGCATTGTTGGCTCGTGCGCAGATGCCGACCAACTCGGCTTCGGTCGCGCTTTCAAGGTCGGGGCCACGGAACCGGAAGGTTCGCTGGAAGCTACTGTCTTTATTGAGCACGATGCCGGGCGCGACCAAAGCGGCCCAGGGCAGATGGTCGGCAAGCCGATCGGCTTTGCCGCGATACTCCGAAAGGTTCAGCATGCAAGCCACCCCTTCAGGCGAAGATGACGGACAAGCACGCTGGCGAAGTCCGGATCGCGGCGAGCGGCAAAGACCGCGAGGGTGTGGCCGGCGATCCAGAGCGCCAGTCCGGCGATCCACTGCTGCAGGCCAAGGCCTATTGCCGCGGCCACCGTGCCGTTGAGGATCGCCACCGCTCGCGGCGCGCCGCCCAGCAGGATCGGCTCGGTCAATGCCCTGTGAACGGGGACTTCGAAACCCTCGACATGCTGCTCTCCGGTGGCCATCAGACGAGTGCCCCGCCGCCGAAGGAGAAGAAGGAGAGAAAGAAGCTCGATGCCGCGAAGGCGATCGACAGGCCGAAGACAATCTGGATCAGCCGGCGAAAACCGCCTGCCGTGTCACCGAAAGCAAGGGTCAGGCCGGTGGTGATGATGATGATCACCGCGACGATCTTGGCGACCGGTCCCTGCACCGACTCAAGGATCTGCTGCAGCGGCTGTTCCCAAGGCATGCCGGAGCCCGCTGCGTGGGCCGGGACGGTGAGAAGAAACGCGAGCGCGGTGGACGAAAGGAAGCGAAGCTTCTTGAGCATGAGGTGACCTTTCAAAACTGCTGGAGTTGCGGAAGCGTGAGCGGGGTGACGGCGTAATCACCGCTGCTGTCGAGACCGGTGACCTCAGCGATCGCGTCAATGCGGCGCGAGGATCCGCGCCCAGCGATGAAGACGATCAGATCTACCGCATCAGCGATGAGGCGGCGGGGAACGGTGACGACGGCTTCCTGGGCGAGCTGCTCGATACGGTAGAGAGCGGAGCGCGCCGAATTGGCGTGAACCGTCGCGATGCCGCCGGGATGCCCGGTGTTCCATGCCTTCAGCATGTCCAGGGCTTCCGCGCCCCTGACTTCGCCCACGATGATGCGGTCGGGTCTGAGCCGCAGGGTCGAGCGCACGAGATCGGCGAGCGTGACCGACCCCCGCCTCGTCCTCAAGGCAACGCAATCCTTCGCCGCGCATTGCAGTTCGCGCGTGTCCTCGATCAGGATCACCCGCTCGTCGCAATCGGCGGCTTGTGCCAGCAGCGCATTGGCAAGTGTTGTCTTGCCCGACGACGTGCCGCCGGCGACCAGGATGTTGCGCCGCTCGCGGACCGCCTTCTTCAGCGCATCGGCCTGCAGCGGCAGCATGACGCGGTCGGCGACATAGTCGGCCAACGTGTAGAGTTTCGCCGCAGGCTTTCGGATGGCGAAGCATGGCCCCAGCACGACAGGCGGCAGCAGACCCTCGAAGCGCTCGCCCGATGGCAATTCGGCGCTGACAATCGGATTGTCAGCATGCGCCTCGGCGCGCACGTGGGAGGCGACCAGGCGGATGATGCGTTCGGCCTCAGAAGGATGCATGTGCACGCCGGTGTCGACCCGGCCTTCACCCAACCGGTCGAGCCGCAGCGCACCGTCGGGATTGACCATCACCTCAATGACGGTCGGATCGGCAAGGGCTTCGGTGATCGCCGGACCCATGGCGGTGCGCAGCATGACGCGGCGGCGATGGTCGGCTTCCGGATGAGAACTCATCCTTCCCCTCCCCTGCGATCGTCGGTGCCAAGTGACCGTTTCCCGGAAGCGATTTGGCGGCCGACCTGTTCGACGAATTTGTCGAAGCGCTCCTGGGCAATTGCTTGCGTGGCCCTGTCCGGCACCGGCGTGTGAGCATGAAGCGTGATCGAAAAGCGGATGAAGAGCGCCAGGCTCTCCAGGATCATCTCGACATCGCGCCTGACATGTCCGAGGTCGCGGGAAAGACGGTCGAGCCTCTTGCCGTAGCGCTGGTCGAGTTCATTCTCCCCACGCCGCTCGATAAAGATCTCGACCGCGTGCGCCACAATGGCCGATTTGGTGGTCGATGGATTGCGGCTGAGGTTCTCCAGCTTCTCGCTCAACTCGGGTTCAAGCAAAAACTGGTGACGAATGCGGTGGGGCTTCATGCTGCTCGTTCCCTCTGACCGGCGCTGATGCACCGGCGACGGGAACGAGCATCGTCGAGATCCTCGAAATCGCTTACGGCCGTTATCTACGCTGAGATGCGCCCGCGTATGGCGCGCCGTTCAGAAGCCGGGCACGATGTCCTTGTCGTCGCCCATTCCCTCGTTGAGGCCGTACGCACGTGCGGCGGTGGAAATCCGATCCATGACGCGCTTGTCGGCGAGCGTCTCGCAGTCATCGTCTGCGGGCGTGAACAGATCGCCCTGATCAGGCTCCTGGACGACGAGGGTCCGTTCTTCGCGCAGGCCCGGATGGCGCTGCTGCTGGACACCTCCGTCTTCGATTGCCGCGCCGGCACTGTCGTCATCGCCAGCAAGACGCCGATCCACGCCGCGCACCTGTCCGCTCCAATCGTCCGGGCGCGACGTGGGCCGATCCGCGTAGGCACCGTCGCGCAGCACCGGCGAAGGCAGCACTCGCTCCGTGAAATTCGGATCCTGGTAATAACGCAACTTCTTGGCGCGAATCGGCGGCAATCCCGAAACCAGGATTAGTTCGTCAGCCTGCGGCAACTGCATCACCTCACCCGGCGTCAGCAGGGGGCGAGCGGTCTCTTGGCGGCTTACCATGACGTGGGACAACCAGGGCGCCAACCGATGGCCGGCATAGTTGCGCATCGATCTGAGTTCCGTCGCGGTACCGAGCGCGTCCGAGATGCGTTTGGCCGTGCGCTCGTCATTTGAGGAAAAGGCAATCCGCACATGGCAATTGTCGAGAATGGCGTTGTTCTCGCCATAGGCCTTGGAGATTTGGTTCAACGATTGCGCTATCAGATAAGCGCGGATGCCGTAGCCTGCCATGAAGGCGAGCGCAGTCTCGAAGAAGTCGAGCCGACCGAGCGCCGGAAATTCATCCAGCATCATCAGGAGCTGATGCTTGCGGCTCTTCTTTGGATCGCCCTCCAGGCGCTCGGTCAGCCGCCGGCCGATTTGATTGAGCACCAATCGCACCAGGGGCTTAGTGCGCGAGATATCCGACGGCGGCACGACCAGATACAGCGACATCGGTCGCTCGGCATCCACAAGGTCGGCAATGCGCCAGTCGCAGGCCGATGTTGCCGCGGCCACCGTTGGATCACGATAGAGCCCGAGAAACGACATGGCGGTCGAGAGAACGCCTGAGCGCTCGTTCTCTGACTTGTTCAGCACCTCACGAGCCGCCGAGGCCACGACCGGATGGACCTGGGGCTTGTCCACCGTGCCGAGGTGGTTTGTGGTCATCATCCGCTGCAGTGTCGCAGCGAATGAGCGTTGCGGGTCCGACAGGAAGGTGGCGACACGGGCGAGTGTCTTTTCCTCTTCGGCGTAGAGCACGTGCAAGATGGCGCCAACTAGGAGTGAATGACTGGTCTTCTCCCAATGGTTCCGCCGCTCCAGCGCGCCTTCCGGATCGACGAGAATGTCGGCGATATTCTGAACGTCGCGGACCTCATCTGGACCTTTGCGCACTTCCAGCAGCGGGTTGTACCGCGCCGATCTCGGATCGGTCGGATTGAACAAGAGACAGTGCGAGAACTTCGACCTCCAGCCAGAGGTCAGCTGCCAGTTCTCGCCTTTGATGTCGTGAATGACGGCCGAGCCGGTCCAGGAAAGAAGGGTTGGAACAACGAGTCCGACGCCCTTGCCCGAACGTGTCGGCGCAAAGGCCATGACGTGTTCTGGTCCGTCATGGCGCAGATAGCGATAATTCAGTCCGCCAAGGAAAACGCCGGCCGGCTGAAACAGCCCCGCCTTCTCGATTTCCAGCTTCATGGCCCATCGTGAGGACCCATAGGTGGTGACCAACCCCCGCTGCCGTGCGCGCCAGAGGGACCCAGCTATCGCGGCGGCACAGCCCAGGAACCCGCTGGCTCCGGCAAGTATGCCAGCCTTGTCGAAGACTTCAGGCGCATAGGCGTCAAATTGGAACCACCATTCGAACAGTTTCCACGGCTGGTAGATCGGCCAGCCGACTGTCACAAACCATGGCGCGCCCAGTGGCGGCTGATAGGAGAGCATGTGGGCGCACCATTGGGTTGCAGTCCACACGCCAAGAATGACAATTGCGAATACGACAGCGATCTGCCCAATCAGCAACTTCGTGGGTGTCAATGGCTTGCTCCGCTCTTCTGGGCAGACGGACCAAACATCGCGCCGAGCGATGAGAATTCGAACGGCCGCTACGTGCGACTAGGTGCGATGACAAGGTTGATAGGCATTGTTCAGCTGCGAACAGCAAAAATCCGCCGCAGCAACCGATCGGCGGTGCCAGGTACGCGGTTTGGTCGCAGAAGATGTTGGGGCTTCAGGCGCGGGCACATTGAAGATGTGCTGACAGACAAACCTTTGGAGCCGACGCGTTTGTGCGATTAGCGAGCTGAAGGGCTCGGCGAGAAGTCGTCGTTCTCAATCGGGCGACGGGGATACATCGGCGAAGACGGCATAAGGCAGGATGGGCCAGACCGAGCCGACGGCAAGGTCGTAGCCAAGGCCTTGGAGCGCATAGCGCCTGGCCGGGAGGCCGCCGCCAGTCAGGCTTACGCGGCGCGTCGTTGAGCGAGGTGAAGACCCGAACGGGCTCGACGAGGGTCCACGGCGGTCACAATGTTGTGGTGGTGATCGCAGTAGACGCGATCCGGCGAAGTTGGCCCAGCACAAAAACGATAACCGCCAGGTACAGAAGCGTCTTCGCTCACCGGGAAGCGGCACTGATAGAGGCCTAGCTGAATGAGGGGGACGTCTCTCGAAGTTGGTCTGATATTTTCAGGATTTTCAGGCATGATGGTTTCCTAGTTCGTAGCAATTACCAGCTGACGGCCGCAGTGCGACCCGTCGGGACGAGCTTCTCTCGTTTTGGAGGGCTATGGGTCACCATATGGTGTTGGTAGCACCATCAATGAAGCCCTACGCCCTGCTTCTGAAGCCAATAGTTTGCGACTTAAGGCCACACGCGGACGCATTGGCAATCTACCATCGTGTCCCCGAGGCACTCGCCCGCCGCGGTTTGCCGGGTGGGGCCCTAGGCCCACTCGCGGCGCTCGCACTCGATCTCGGTGCGGGTTTGCCGTGTCTCATCGCCCTGTCAGCGCCTTGCAAATGAGCGAAACCAAGCTGTCGCGCGCTCGCTCGTGGAGTGCGCCTTTCGGCCGCCATGCAAGGAAATCATCAACGCTCATCCAATCAGCCGGGTTTGTGTCGGCGTCTGGCTGGCTGAATTCCACATACAGATGCAGTTCGTCCGGCACGAAGACGACCCTCCACGATCCTTTGATGTCATTGGCAAGGTTATAGGCGAGGACGGCCATGGCGGGGCACTCCTTTCGCCGTGGAGCGTGCCTATCTCACGGGAAAATTCCATCGCCAGAAGTTGGTATTGACGCTCCCGCTTTCTCAGAAATCCAACGTCCGCATGATGCCGAAAGGTGCGGCTAGCTTTTTGTGTATCCTGGTTGGAACACGGGACCGCCGCGCAAGTTCGGTGCACGCAGCCATTCCTCCCCTCCAGGTATTGCTGCAGATCGGTATCCCGATCGGCCCGCGCTCCCCGCAAGGGCGCGGGCCTCGGCCTGTGGTGCTCATGCCATCTACTTCGATCCGCAAGATGGAATATGATCTGGATAGAAGGACCCTCTCGGTGTGGTTCGTCGCCAGCGGCAAGCGGTACGAGTTTGAGGGGGTACCGCCGGAAACCTTTGCCGCGTTCCGGGCCGCGTTCGCCAAGGGCCGCTATTTCAACGACCACATCCGCAACAATTTCCGCTACCGTCTGGTTGCGAGCGATAGCGACCCGGGATGACCTGACCTGCCGGCGGCTCAATCGTCCTGTCGCTCCAACCGGCGGTTGGTGGACGCGTTGCCGCCGTTGCGCTTAGGGTTGGTTACGGTCCGCGCTCACTTGGCAAGCCCACCCCGCATCCCCCCGCCTGGTGCAAAGCGTTTGATCGGTCCCGCCGTTCTGGCAGTGCGGCGGGACTTTTTTGCGGTCCAGGTGGAACATCGGCGCGCGGGGAAGGCGCGGTGCACGCAGCACCCTTTTCTCATCCAACGTACGTCGGTGGCGCGCTGAAGGGTCTCAACGTCGGTCTGCCGCCGGAGCTCAACTAGCTGGACTATTGCTCGACCGGAAGCGGCTCGTGCTGCGGCTCAGCGTGGTGGAACACCTGTCCAAGATCGCGCGCGTCGAACGTTTGGCCGCAGACTGGGCAGTAGACCAAGTGCTTCGACTCGTCCTCTACCGGCCCGTCATGCGGCCTGCCCTCATAGCCTGTCGCGATGTTGTCGGTTCTAATCCGGGGCAACGACAAGTGCCTTTCGTCGTTTTGGCGGCCGATATTTCTCCATTAGCCGGACCTTGTCACGGTCGACCGTGACCAGCGGCCCGAGGCCGATAGTCACGGTGTCCTCGTCGATGCGCGTGACCTCGCCTTTCAGGTCGATTTGCTGGCCTCGGTTCACCTTGGTGTGGTCGATGATGGAATGTGGGAAGTCGTAACCTGGGATCGAGACCCTTACGCGGTCCTCTGTTACCCGCGTCAGAACCCTGGCCGTAATCGCCACCTGGTCACCAATGCCTATTCTCCGAGCCATGCCATGGATTCTGGTGCGGGCAGTGTCTTCTTCAAGAGGCCTCTAATATACGCCGGCCATCCTAAGGCTGACCTACGACCAGAGTTACAAAAGTTGAACTTCACCGGGGAACACTCCTTCTGTCTGCCTGTTCAATTTGCCAGGCGCATCCCGCGCATTCAGACAGGAGAAAGAAGATGAAACGCATCCTTTTGGCTTCGGCCGTGCTGGCGGTGTCGGCCGGGCTTTCCTTTGCCCAGACGACGAGCGGAACTTCGAGCGGAACCTCGACCACCACAACCATGCCCAGCACGACGGATCAGGGCACCGGCACGACGAGCAGCGGGACCAACATGTCCGGCGATCAGGGCACCGACACGACCACCACCAGCGGCACCACAAATCCGAACTCGGCCAGAGACTGCGCGCCCGGCCAGCAGACTGGCAGCGCTCAGCAGGCGGCGCCTGGTCAGCAGGACACGACAGCCAACACCGCCGCGCCGGGCCAGGTGAAAAAGACCGACGAAGGTTGCTGATTGGCACATCGGCTCAGGTTGGGAATCACCAGCGTGTGGCTGGCTGATCTCCCCCGACCACCGCCTGAACTCAACTCGGCTGGCGAGCAAGTTCCCGCCAGCTCAACGTTCTGATGCTGAAAATACTGGACCAGATCTATGCGGTCTCACCGTTAGCGCCAGCGAAGCGACGACACCGGGGCGGGACAGGCGGGGCCGCTACAGCTCCAGGCTTGTCTTCCCGGTGCGCACGGCGTCGACGACTTCGCGCATCGAGTCGAGGACGAGCTGCCGACGATCCGCATGCGGATCAGCAACTCAGGGTCGATCGAGGGACGGCCGACCGGGCAGGCCGCACCCTATACCCAAGCGGAAAGGCCACGCCCACGCCTGGACACGGCCAGTGTATATCGGCGGGCTGCTTGCCAATGAGCTCTAGTGATGTCGAGCGCCCGCTGCGCCGATATGAGCGTGGAGGCCACGAACAGGCGTATCAAAGGTCTGGCCTGATCGCGCCGGCTGATGATGCGCATAAAGGCCTGGGGGCCAGGCATCAGCGGCTCGGCCGTCGCCACGATCTCGGCCTGCCGCCACTTGTAGAAGGGCGCCAGATACTGGCGGATGGCCTTTAGCGTAGCGTCATGCTGGAGCGCCAACGGATCGGGATCGATGCCGTCAAAGGCGACAAGACCAAGTACCCAGGACGGAAGCCAGCAGCGATGGGGAAGCGCGACAAGATCGTGAAGTTGGATGCCGAGGGCATGACCAGAACAGCGATAGCCAAAGGAACTGGGGGTCAGTGAGCGGAGCGTTTATCCGGCGCTTCAGGGGACCGGTGAGCGCCTATAGGTGACCACTAGGACTACGAGGCGAATTAGGCCCCACCAGACTATGAAACGCTCCTCGCCTAAGCTGACCCGCGCTCTTCCGTATCTTGACCCGCAGCTTCAGACGCCTGTCGAGGAAGTGTTCGACGCTGGCCATCACCCGTGCGCCCGCACGCTCGCTGCGAACATAGAGGGCAGTCGTCGGCGTAGCGAACGAAGCAGTGCTTGCGTCGCTCCAGTTCCTTGGCGAGTTCGTCCAGCATTCCGACTTTGAAACATGGCTGATTTCCACACAGTCGCGGCGGGGCAAGACCGGCTTTTAAGCGGTTGAGACGGATCATGGATGGTCGCTGGCTCTGGATGACGGAAACGGATCAAAACGACGGCTGGATGCTCTGCATAGTCAACGAGATCACAATCTGCGGCTTCGGAAGCGAGGCTAGTCTCCATGACGTCAGGGCACGCCGCCGCTTCCGGTCTGCCAGTCTGGCGCATGTGTCAACAGTTCCGAGCCGAAGCACTGCACCGCCCTCCCAGCCAAAGAAAGTTGGCTCGCCCGACTGGCAGAAGAAGGCCTCGATGCTTCGCGCCTTCGCGGGGCCGTCAGCCAGACCATCGCCGGTGAGCCGCCGAAGGAACGTGGCATCCTTGCCGCGCTGCGCCGATCCCGCTGCCGGAGCCGATCTCCAGGTCAAGATCTGATGCGACATCTGCTCGATACAAACCGCCTCGGAGCCCCTGCTCTAAAGGACGGCCCAACGAAACGACCATAATCTTTTCATCTCCTCCCTCACAGCCGTCGAATTCGTCGCGGTGTGCTTGAGAAGCCGTCGGGCAAGCGGCGTGACGAGCTCGAAAAATAGTTCGCGGCGTCGGACGGTGCACAGATGCTTTTTGCCGGTCGGGTCCTGTTGTTCGACGAGAAGGATGGTCCGGCGAGGCAAAGAGCCGGGCCCAAGGAGAGCCTGCTCAGCCTCAATCGCATCGGCCAGCGGTTCTTTGAATTCGCGGTAATCCACATTCATGCAACCACTGCCCTTGTCTTCGCGTTTAGCTGCGTTCAATCGTGGGGAGCGACAAGAATGCGGGCCTTCAGTCCAATTACAATCTGCCTCAATCGCAACCTGACGGTGGTCGCGTCCATAGCCGACGCAATGAAGGTGCTTCAGCAACCATGGCCTAGAATGGGAAAGCCGGGGCGGCTCAACGCGATCCGAATGGTCGAGGAGTCCCTCGCCGGGCATTGCAGCCAGCAAGCTGCGCTCGAGGCCTTCAAGGCGGCGGCGGCTGAACAGGGACTCCTTAGAACAAGAGGGACCACCGCAGGTCTGGGGAAAATTGCGCGGATGGTTGAAGATCTGATGTGAGGTCATGCCGGCCTCGCTAACACTGAAGAGCCGCCCCACTTGAAGCCCGAAATACTGCCTTCTCCCGCGGCAGCCGAAACGCCTCAAACGGGCTATTAGCCTGGACGTGAGAAGGCCCTGGCTTCGTCCGGGACAGCCAGGACCCAAGTCGCGGCGGTGGCAACTAATCTGGTGGTGGCCGTCAGATGGTTCAGCCAGGTCGGCACGAGAACCGAAGATAACCGGGACTGTGCCGGCGTCGGCATTCGCAAAGAGGGGCACTCTGCATCGTTCTCGATGGCTAATCAGCAGGAAGGAACGTCTTGGCCTCTTTGGCAGCAGCCTCGAAGGCCTGACGGACCTCCACCGGGGTCAGCCGCCCCTAAAATGCGTCGGCGCAGGACTGGATCGCCAGCTTCCACTTCGGTCCCCTCTTCGGCCACTTCATGTTCCTCGGCGGCTCCCTTGACGTGGCTCACCCCGTAGGTGAGCCCAGGTCGGTTGGCCCTGACGTAGACCGGAGGGGATAACCAGTGGAGTGCCATGAGGGGGAACTTAGGCGGGAAGAGCCCGTTGACCAACCCAGCTGTAGGCGCGGATAGGGGAACGATGTAGGCCCCTCGCGGGTTTAGAGGTTGCAGCGGTCGTTCTTCGGATGTGCAGCCGCTGTGGCGGGGGTCCGTCGCCTCTCCTTGCTGGCGGCGGGCTCCGCAAAGCGCGGTGTTGGTCGGAGATAATAGAACCTTATACCGCAATCCAACTTAGCTAGTTGTAATGTCCCCTCCTCTTTTGCAGCAGCCAGGAATGCCCTGCAGGCCTCCTCCGGCTCCATCTGACGCTGCCCCCAGTTTCTATCCATTTTTGAGTTCCTCAGCCCTCCAGGAACGCCAGAAGCGCCGCATTCACCGCGTTGCTCTCTTCGCGTTGAACCCAATGCGTCCCCTCCTCGAAAGTCTGCAGGCGGCCATCGTCGCAAAGGGCGAGACTGCGCTTGGCCAGCCCGGATTCCAGAGCCTGGTCCTGCATCCCCCACATAACAAGAGTAGGCGTCGTGATCCGCTCCTTCAGGCTCGGGCGAAAGCGCAAGGCGCGATACCAGTTGAGCATGCTGGTCAGCGCCCCCGGCCGCTCCCAAGCCTGCCGATATTCTGCAATCTCCTCTTCTTCGAAGGCGCCTTCCCGGCTGGATGTCCTGAGTGCTCGTGCGAGCAAGGCCGAGCGGCGCGCACCCAAAACGGCTTCGGGCAGCAAGGGGCTCTGGAAGAAAACCGCGTAGCTGCTCCGCAGAAACTGCGTCGGAGATCGCAGGGCATGGGTAAACAGCACCTCGGGATGGGGCGCATTCAGGATGACGAGCTTGTCCAGGCGATGAGGCAACTTTGCCCCGGCGGCCCAAGCGACGATGCCGCCCCAGTCATGGCCGGCGAGGTGAAACCTTCCGATGCCGAGCGCGTCGGCCAGGGCGACGACATCGCCGAGGAGCTTGGGGAGGGTGTACTCGCGGATGCCCTCTGGCTTGTCACTGGTGTTGTAGCCCCTCTGGTCGGGAACGATGACCCGATATCCGGCGGAAGCGAGCGTACCGATCTGCCGTCTCCAGCCGATCCAGAAGTCCGGGAAGCCGTGCAGGAGCATGACCGGCTTACCCTCGGCAGGCCCGGCCTGAACGACATGAAGCCGAATACTTCCGGCGTTGACGAACTGATGTTCAGGCGCGAGTGAGATCATGGCTGGTAACGTGGGTGTCGTTAAAGTGATCCAGCGCAATGAGGATTTAGATCAGGCTGCGTCGTCCCGACAACATGCACGCTCAGCCGATGGGCATGGGAGCCGAAGGGCCAAGTGGGGATGGCGCAGGTGTTGCTGCAGCCGGCGGATGTTTATTTGTAAGCGCAGGTCTGCACCTGCATCCTTTGGCGCTATTATACGTTTGCCCCGCGAAGAAGATGCTCCGGACCGGCGGCCATGTCGAAGAAACCAACCGAGGACGCTTACGAAGGTCAAGTGCAACTTGAGCGGCGGGCCGAACGGGAGAGCCGCGGACGCAATGCCGAATGGCCGTCAGAGATTCCCAGCCGCGGCTGGAAGGACGTGCTGTGGCGGGTCTTTGCTGAGGTAACCGAGGACCGTGTTATGCTGATCGCGGCGGGGGCTGCATTCTATCTGCTTCTTGCCCTCTTTCCAGCGCTTGCCGCGTTCGTGTCCATCTATGGTTTCGTCGCCGACCCTCAGACCATCGCTGAGCACATTGCGTTCCTAGGCGGCGTACTGCCTTCGGGAGGTCTGGATATTATCAGATCTCAGCTTGCGTCCTTGGCCGCTCAGAAGGCTGGCGCGCTCAGCTTCGGCTTCATCTTCGGCCTTGCCGTCGCACTGTGGAGCGCCAGTAACGGCATAAAGACGCTATTCGAAGCCATGAACATCGCCTACGAGGAGAGTGAAAAGCGCGGCTTCATCCACCTGAATCTCCTGGCCTTGGGCTTCACACTTGGCGCCATCCTCATTGGTATCGGCTTTATCATCTCGGTGGGGATTGTGCCGGCCATGCTTGTGCTGCTGAACCTCGGCGGCTGGACCGAAGCCCTTGTGCGGATCTTTCGGTGGCCGATGATGCTGATCATGGTGGGCGTCGGGATCACGCTGATTTACCGCTACGGACCCAGCCGGGAAAGGGCAAAGTGGCAATGGGCGACATGGGGCGCCTTCCTCGCCGCTGTGGTCTGGATCGCAGTCTCGATAGGCTTCTCCTATTATCTTGAAAACTTCGCCAACTACAACGCCACGTATGGAGCTCTTGGGGCAGTCATCGGCTTGATGATGTGGACTTGGATTTCTGTGATTATCCTGGTTGTAGGTGCGGAGCTGAATTCCGAGATGGAGCATCAGACAGCGATGGACACCACCACAGGTGCGCAGCAGCCGATGGGTGCGCGAGGTGCCACGGTCGCCGACACACTGGGCGGACCGGCCGATGCCGCCGACCAGCAGTCGCGTTTGGACGAGCGCAACGCGTAGCGCGCAGATCAATTTGCACGCCATCGTCAAGCGGCTGCAGCCGAGCGTGAGCAACGGCTCAAGGCGCTGGTCGCCCGGCTTGCCCAGGTGACTGGCGTCTCACCATCCAGAAGCAACGCAAAAGCATCGTCGCCGATGCCGAAACCTCGCCAGCCTCGACGAGGTTCATTGTTCTGCTCAAGCGTCAGAGCCGCCGACTTGAAGGGCGAGATCGCCTCGCTACTCGACGACGATCCGCTGTGGGCCTGTCTCGATCAGGCCTTCGGTTCGGTCAAGGGCCCCGCGTACTCCTGATGGCCGAGTTGTCCGAGATTGACACCTTTCCAATAAGGCCATCGCCAAACTCGTGGGCTTGGCGCCGATCGCCAATGACAGCGGCAGACGCAGCGGTCGAAGACCGGTGCGCGGCGGCCGTAAAGGTCCGCGCTCCAGCCTCTTCCTCATCGCGCTCACCGTCGCCAGATATGATCCCCCCGCGCCTTCAGACAGGAAAGGAAAAGATGACTATTCGCATTGCGCCCGCCCGCAAGCTACCCATCATTCCCAATGCAAAAGCACGCGATGCGCGCCACGAGTTCGCAAACGCAACTTGACACCCCAGATAGTCACTCATTGGGAACCAACGGGCCTTACCTCCGTTTGCTCCTCGAATGGAGGAAACCATGAACAACCGGAATTCTGAACGGCGTCCCCCGACTGCGGTAAGAGCTGGTGACGGTACCTCGGAAGACATAGGAGCGACCGTAAGCGGCACGTTATCCAAAGCGTCCGACATAGCGCAAGGGGCAGCGGAAACCGCCAAACGGGCGGCCGTTGGTGGCGCGTCCACCGTGACCAATCAGGTGAAGGAGATGTTGGACCGTCAGGTCGGCAGCGGCGCCGAGGTGATGGGCCAACTGGCGAGTTCGACCAAGCGTGCGGCCGAGGACCTCGACGCAAACGCACCGATAGTCGCTGGGGTCGTGCGCACCTTCGCGAATAGGCTTGATGGATACGCAGACGACCTGCGAGACAGGTCCGTCGATCAGCTGGTTCTTGCAGCGTCCGATTTGGCGAGGCGCAAGCCGGGTTTGGTGTTTGGGCTGGCCGCCGTAGCGGGCTTTTTGACGTTCCGCACACTGAAGAGCGCGCCTCCCGCACCAGAGTCCAACAAGGGAAGGCGGCAGGGAGCGAACTGATCTGATGGCACAGGAACAACTGAAGAATTCGCCTCTCCCTCAAGCACTGTCGGCAGTGTTGGCGGACGTCGCGGACCTCTTTCAAAAAGAGTTGCGCCTGGCGCATGCGGAGCTGTCCGCCAACGTCTCAACGAAGCTCCAAGCAGGTGTGTGGATGTCTGCTGCTGGCGTGCTGGGAGTGGTCGCCGCTCTGCTTCTAGTGCAAGCCCTCGTACTTGGAATAGCCAGCTTAGGGATGGCCCTGCACTGGTCGTGTCTGATCGTCGCGGCCGCAACGGCCCTCGCCGCTGCTTTCGCCTACTATCGGGGCCGCGCTGATGCGCAAAAAGAACTTCTGCCGACACACTCCATAAGCCAAATAAAGCAGGATATTGCGACAACCAAGGAGCAATTAACATGAGCCGCAATTCACAGGTCCAGGATTTTGGAACGAAAGAATGGCTTCTCAGCTCCGCTAGGAACAATCCCGAAGGCCTTCTGCTCGTCGCAGCAGGGTGCGCGCTGCTAATGCGCAGCCGCAGTTCAAGTGCCGGGCATCGCGAGCAATCCCGTGCAACCGACGGGCGCCAAAATGCTCCGCACGTACGCACCGCCAGCGGCGGGGCGTCCAAAGCGCAGGAAGAGGCTAGCGAGACAGCAGAGGCCATGCGCGACAATTTAGCCGGCATTGGGGAGAAGGTGAGTGAAACCGCAAGTCAGTACGCATCATCCGCCGCGTCATACGCAGAACAGGCCGGTCGCTCCGTATCCGAGAAGTCAGGGCGCGTGGTGCAGCAAGCCCAATCAACGTTGCAAGACACGATTGGCCGCATGGTGGAAGAACAGCCATTGGCTTTTGTTCTGGCCGGCTTCGCAGCTGGTGCCGCTATAGCTGCTGCTTTGCCGGCCAGCGATCTCGAGAGGCGCACGCTCGGCCCAGCAGGAGAGCGATTGACGGATGCTGCTGAAAAAGCTGGGGAACGCTTGAAGTCCTCGACAGCAAAGGCGGGCGAACGGCTCAAAAGCGCCGCCGAGGAACATGGGCTGAATTCGGACGGCCTCAAGGAGGTCGCAAAGGACGTTGCGGGCACCTTTGGAAGCGCCTTATCAGAACAGCAATCAAGTGAATCCGTGCAGCCGTCTTCGCCAAGCCCACGTGGATCTAGCGGTCCATCCAGTCCGGCCGCCAAGCTGCACCCGGGCAGCGCCACCCCTTCGGAAGGAATAACGGCCAAATCGCAGCGGGCGGGCAACGCTCGGTCGAGCAAACCTGCCCGCCCCGGTGGCAAGAGAGATTTATGATGGCGGATCCGCAACTTGAGCATCTTGAATACGAAGTTGAGGCTGCCCGGGCTAAGCTCGCCGACGACTTGTCGACACTTCGGTCGCCAAACATGCTGTCCGAGTTTACCGATGATTTGAAACACGAAGCGCTTGAGACAAAGGATGCGCTGGTGGAGAAAGCAAGATCCTCAATGCAATCGGTGGCGCAGGCGATTATTGACGATCTCAAGGCCAAGGCGGCTGCCAATCCGAGCGCTGCTTTGGCGATAGGGGCCGGTTTGGGGTGGCGTTTCCTCCGCCATCCGCCGATCGCAACCGCACTCGTCGGAGCGGGATTGATCAGCTTATTGCGGACCAATTCAGCCCGGCCACCCGGCGAGCAGCAGATTGATCACCTATCGTACGCCAAGGAGCGCCTGAAGGAGCAATCTAGCGATTTGGCGGAAAGCGTCAGTGATTTCGCTCTTGAAACGGCTGGCAAAATAAAACGCGAAGCTGCCGAGTTGACCGGCGTGGCCAAGGAAACTGTTAAAGAGAAGACAGAACGTCTGGCTGCGGGTATCCGCCATAGCGGCGTTGGGCCGCACCAGGGCGAGACTGTCGCAAAAGCATCCGCACCCTTCGATGAAGCTTCGTTAGCTGTTCAAGACGCATCGGGCAATGAGCATACCGAGGACAAACTCCTTCTGGCGGCGGCGGGTTTGGCAGTCGCCGCGGCTGTCGGCTTTGCCTATCAACGACGTCTGAATGACCGGATGGACACCGACCGAACTGGATGAGCGTAGACAGAGGTCATTGCAGAGAAACAGTCGTCCTGAAGGCAAAGTATGATGCCGCGCTCACATTTATCGAGTCCCGACGAGTTCAGCCATCGGATTGCATATTCTGGAACCACGGACGGCGCGATGACGATGCGCACGGCGGAGAAGATCGGACAAAGCGGTCAACCCCTTCGAGCATGATGATCGTCGGCCGGTCGGTCACGGCCTTCAGCGAAACCGCCAGCGACCGGCTGAAGCGGAATTCACCCCGAACCGTGCAAGTGCTGCCGACCCCATAACGTGAGCGCAACGGCGCGCTCTGTCCGCTGTCAGGACGAACTTTCTTCGATCCGGCTTGGCGCTGCCGGTGCCCGCGCACGCACTGCTCAGTGATCAGGGACGAGTGTTCTCGGGCATTCCGCTATCGCGACCTCGTTTCGAACGTTTTAACACGCCCCCTCAAGCTTGATCTCGCCGAGCGCTGCGCTAGCCCTTCCGATCTTGGCTGGTGCCAATGCGTATTCGACCAGGCTTGCGCAGACGAACGCTTCAACTCTCTAAGTGACGACGCCGCAATATTAGCATCGCTCGTCGTTGCAATTTCTCGAAATGCGCAGCTCGACAACCGCCTGCTACAGCCAGGCGTGTTCGTCGTCCAGCCTTCACGAAGGGGACGCGCTAGCGGACGAATCCCGATCACCCAGTTCACGGTCACTACGTTCCTACCCGATCACCGCTTGGCGCTGTCGCTGTCCGCTTCGGCCCGCGCAAGGAACTGCTCGGTCGTCGAGGGAAGACGGGTTTTCAGCCAATCCGCCATCGCGACTTCCTCTCGCAGATTCTCTTCGCAAACCCGAAGAGCCTCCGTTTCGCCGAGCGATCGAGCAGCGGCAATCAGGATCGTGTAGGAGGCGATTTCCATGTGCTCGAACGTGTAGCTCGCGAGCGATCCTTTCATCACCTCGTCTCCAGCGAAGACGCCGCTCAGCGATTGCGCCATCGCCGTCAGCTTACCGCCAGCGTCCTTCATCGTGGATGAACCCTCGTCCATCTGATCGAGACAAGTCTTCAGCCGGGCAGCCTGCTGCTTCGTCTCGTCGAGGTGCTGTCGGATCCGGTCGCTCAGCTCGGGATAGTTCTCGATGCGACCCAACTGCCCGTTCAACATCGTTTCGGCCTGCTCTTCCATGGCATGGGCATCTCTAAGCCATTGGACAAACCATTCGCGGCTTTCTGACATCTCGAATCTCCTTTGCGATCTAAGGAAACTTTCAGAAGAGGACATTGTTCCGGAGTAGAGCCCGCCGAACGGGCCTTGACCGTCGCAGAGATCAGCGTCGTGGCGGGTCTCAATTCACCTCGCGAAAAATCCTGCAGCGATGCGTGGAAAAGGCCAAGATCGCGGAAGATCGGCGCAAGGAAAACGGCCCGTGGACGCTCGCCGCTGCGCCGCTCCATCACAAAGTCCAACTGGCACTGGCCGCTTCCTGGCCATCCGACGCGGCGACATACGGCGACATATTGAAGGTCCCGCATGGCATACTGCGACCGCTGCATGTCGTTCCCGGCAAGTAAGAACGGCAAGCAGATGAAGCTACCAGCGCTCGGCGAAGCTGAAGTGGATTCTCGACGAGGCGCTGATCGCGGCCGCTGGCGCTCCGCATTGAGCCTTGTGCCTCACCGCGCCACCGCAGTCACAAGGAACGCGACGGCCTCTCCGCTCGTTGATTGCTTTTCGACTCGAGCCGCCGTCATGAGGTTCTAATATACGCCGGCCATCCTAAGGCTGACCTACGACCAGAGTTACAAAAGTTGAACGTCATCGGGGAACACTCCTTCTGTCTGCCTGTTCAATTTGCCAGGCGCATCCCGCGCATTCAGACAGGAGAAAGAAGATGAAACGCATCCTTTTGGCTTCGGCCGTGCTGGCGGTGTCGGCCGGGCTTTCCTTTGCCCAGACGACCAGCGGAACTTCGAGCGGAACCTCGACGAGCGGAACCTCGACCACGACGACCATGCCCAGCACGACGGATCAGGGCACCGGCACGACGAGCAGCGGGACCAACATGTCCGGCGATCAAGGCACCGACACGACGACCACCAGCGGCACCACGAATCCGAACTCGGCCAGGGACTGCGCGCCCGGCCAGCAGACTGGCAGCGCTCAGCAGGCGGCGCCTGGTCAGCAGGACACGGCAGCCAACACCGCCGCGCCGGGCCAGGTGAAAAAGACCGACGAAGGTTGCTGATTGGCACATCGGCTCAGGTTGGAATCACCAGCGTGTGGCTGGCTGATCTCCCCCGACCACCGCCTGAACTCAACTCGGCTGGCGAGCAAGTTCCCGCCAGCCGAGCATCAGTTCAGGAACCTTTGCGCTTGCTTGTGCTTTCAGTGGGGCACGCGTGGTTTCTTTTGCTTTCGGTCAGATAGATATCCGTCTGCTCGCGCATCTTGCCTGAAGGGAGCTGCGGTCGCGCTCAGAGGAGAGCCGCGCTGTATTGCCGATAGCGCTGGAGCGAAGAAGCCCTACGGCAACCGGCAGTTGGACTGACACCAAGTTGGCTCCGAGAGCGTTGGGAACAGCCTCGCACGGCACGTTGCTCAGTTTGGACCTTCGCAAAGGATGCATGGAATGGCGAAAGACGTTTCTCGCGAGGAAGAGCAACGCGGCACCGGAAAGGTCCTCATCTGGGGCGCCGCGATCGCCCTTGTTCTCTTTGTTGCCCTGCTGGCCATATTCGTTCTGGGGTAGTCCTGACTGCTGCAGCAGGATCTAACTTGGGTGCACGACGTTCTGAGCCTAGAGAGCTGCAGAGCCTAGATGCCGCGGGCCGACGTCACAGCAAGTGCGGCCTTCAGGCGCTGCTCCCGAAGCCGCGGTCTTTGCGTCTCGTGCCGCAGGCTCAATGTCGGTCAATCCTCGTGCAGCATCCGAGGCGCGCTCGTCTCCTGGCTTGTCTTTCTTTCTCGGTAGGCAACTTCCTACACTCCGATGTGCCAGCACAGTCGGCTGTCGGCACCCAACCATGGTCGCCATGTCGTATTCCACGCCAACAGAAAAAACCCGCCTCGACTGCCGCTAAGCGCGCGCATCCCCGCCTCTGGAACGCTTCAAACACTTTGCCGTTGTTAAAGGCACCTGCAGGAGCCAGGCATGAGAGTATTCCAACGAATTTTGCCGCTCGCCGTGTTCGCGTTGCAACTCTTTGCCGTGCAGTCATTTGCTCAGACCGAGCAGCAAGATCTTCCGGGGCAAGGCGCATCATCGACAACCGAAGATGCCGAGGATGTCGGCGTCGACGTTTCGCTTGGCAGGCACGAAGTGAAACAGCAGATCGCACGGGAGCTTGGAATCTCCGAGGTGGAAGTGCCTCTGGCAGTTCATGTGCCTATCGAGCTCGCCAAGCGGGTCTGCGAGAAAGAGGTATTCGACGCACGCGCCAATGTGAACCGAAGCTGCACCGCGACGAAATACATCCCGGAAATTGCCGAAGCAGCACGAAATCGTCCGCAAACCTCTGCCGTTCCGGAGCAATAGGCGAAGACGAATACTATGGGATAAAGAAGGGGTGCTTGGCTACTCTGGGCGATCGACAAAGCGCCGCCCGAAAGTGTGGAGCGCTTGCGCGTAAGTTTTCAGGCAGCGTCGATACCGCTTGGCTTCCCCACAGGATGAATCAGTTTGGGGCCGTATGCTTCGAAAAAAGACGCACACCAGATTGCGAAGGCAACCTTCGACCAGTAGAGGTGGACACTGCTTGTTAGCAGCATCTTGATGATCGCCAAAGTGACGAGCTTCTCTGGTCAGCATAGTAGCTTTTTGAGACTCCCGGCCCTTTTAGGTATACTTTCCCCTGACTGTCGACAATTGTTAGGGCGTCGTCAGCTGTGAGCGACCATCGCGCTTCCGCCCCGATCGGGAGACAGCGCAGATGGAAACCTCGTTCAAGAACGAACTGTTGCGGCGCCTGAGCGCGCCGGATCTGACATTGCTGCAGCCTCACCTCGAAGGCCGTCACTTGGGACTGACGACGCACCTGGAGCAGGCCTCGGTCCCGATTGACACCTCGATTTCTTCGAGAGCGGTCTCGGGTCAATGGTGGCGAAGCTTCGGGCTGAGGTCGGGGCCGAGGTTGGCATTATTGGCTTTGACGGTATGACCGGATCAGCCCTGGTCATGGGTGAGGACCAGTCCCCGCACGATTGCTTGTTCAATTGAAGGCTGAAGCTATTGCTATAGACGCGCGTTGGCGGATCGTTCTTATGGGCAGCCCGAGGCGGAATACATCCGACTGATCGGGACGCCCCGTTGCTCATGATGTCACCCGTGCTGCCCTCTCTCCCGTCGCTGACCACATTCGGGAGGTGGCGATTGGCACCTGTCAGGACGTTCTGGCAAGGGTTGTCCAACGGTATGAAACCGCAGTGTCGATTCAGGACAGGATCGTTGAACATTGCAAGGAGGTCGGATTAACACCGCAAGCAGATGAAGCTTTTTTGCAGGCCTTGTGGTTGTCGCTGGCGAAGGCCAGGACGGCCTTGGAGCGTGAGGTCCCCCCGGCACCGCTGCAAGCGCACCTGGCCGGCCGCTCTAGTCCTGGACAATTGCCGACCTCGTCGCTGGTCAGCATGCCAGAATGTCGATGGCGGAAGCCATGAGGACCCCGATTGAATGTTCTCATTCGTTTGTGATCGGGGGTACAAGGCAATCCGGCTCCAGCGCATGTTGGCCTCAGGAACAAACCGCGGTCGCATCCGTTCAGCATCGCGAAGGACGAGACGGCTGTCCACGGCCTTTCCGGTACTGCAAAGGAGACATGACGTGCTCGGCCGCAGAGGGGGTTTTCGAAGACCATCTGAGGCTTCGCGCCGCTGGCGACATCGAGGAGGATCTTAGGCGCAACTATGCTGTGGACGTGGTCCTCTTGACCGCGAATTCGAATTTAGAGGCCATGATGCCGTCCGCCTGTCGTCCAAACGCCTGCGCGAGCAGCTGCCTCAAGGTGAGTTCAACTACATCGCAAAACAGGTCCGCGGCCCCTATGCACTGCTGATCTGGTCGGCAACTTCGTCCAGGTCCGACGCCATTGAGGGCGCCGACAGTTCCGTCATTCAGGACGGCAAGATTGTCTTCCAGTCCATTCACTACAGGTTGCACCCCAAGGGGGCTGGGGAAGCCGGCGGGCTCTTCCACTCACCGCATCCGACTGGTCACAAGCTTTGTTCAGTACCGGCGCCATCCACCAGAAACGTCCTGATCACACATGCGGCGGGATTTCCTCGAAGCGGCCGAAAAGCAGGACTGCGGCGCAATTCACCCACACGTCGATCCTGCCGAAACGCGACACGGCAAAGCTGCGCATTCTCCACCGGCCGCATCGTCCGCCATGTCGGTGGCAAAGGTCAGCGCCTCACCGCCCAAGCCGGCGCACTCCTTGGCGACCTTGTCGAGTGCGTCCGCGTTTCTTGAGACCAGCACTAGCCGTGCGCCTTTGCGCGCCAAACCCAGAGCAGTCGCTCTGCCGATGCCGCTCGAGGCGCCGGCGACCACGACGACGGCTCCCCGCAGTTCGGCCATTCGTCAACCTATCGGGATAATTCCGGGCGGGAGTTGAGATCCTCACCCTCTTCGGGATGGAGGCCTACCCTGTGTTCGTAGACAAGCGTTCCGCCTTTCCAGCCGGTGTAGACGAGCAGCAGAACGACAATCGTTGATAGCGCCAGGCCCCAGGGCAAGGCGCCCTCGGCGGCACCGGCGCTTAGGCGCAGCATGAAGCTGGCCAGCGCCAGCACCATGGCCACGACATTGCCGACCATATGGTGCCTCGCTGCATTGATGGACCGCACCCTTGAATTTCCAAGAAAATCGGTAAAGCCGGCCAGCGCCGCGGCAGCGCTCATCAACAGGACAAAGCCGAGCAACCAGAAGGATGCTTCGGCCCAGAATGCATTTCCGGTGGACCAGATGCCGCCGACGCCGTGCAAAACCGCCGGCCCTACTTGTTCTTTTTGAGGAGACGAGCTTCCCTCAGGATTGAGCCGCGATCGAAGCCGACCAGCGACATTATCTCGCGTATGTGGTGTTCGGATACGCCTGACTCTCGCGCGAGCTCGCTGACGATTTCAGATTTCGGGCCGAGCCGCCCTTGTTCTTCCGCCATTACACCAATGCCTCGTATTGGGCCAAGAGTGCGACAGTCGCTCCCAAGCGTCAGCGGCCATGTTGTATAGCTGACGATTTGCTATTGTACGGTTCCGGACCAATTCTAGCCAGGGGATTCGCTCAGGTCTGCACTTGCCGTCCAAGCGCCTGCCGGGAAGCCGACAGTAGTTCTTCCTCGTCCACTAGTCCGGCCATGTAATTTGCAATGATCCGGGACGCCAACGCCTTAAGCGCTTCTCCAACCCTCTCGAACTCCGAGAAGAGATCGGGAACCTTGATCAGGTGCGGGCAAAGGTCCGTTGCGAAAAATGCGGCCGCAAGGACTCGATGACAGCGGAAACCCTTCAGGCAGACGATCCTCATTCCGGAACTTCCGCAATGGAGCGCAGCCGAGATGCTCAAGCCGCTGCTGGCGCGGCGGACTGAAATCAGCGGTCAACCCGACCGTCGCTCGCTGTTGGCTGCCGGTGTGCCGTCGCCGAAGGAACAACAAGAGACTGGTCCAGTTAGAGCCATGCATGCGTCGATAGAAATGAAAGAGGAGATGACAATGGCGACGAAAAAAAGCTCTCAGGGCAGCTCCAAGGGCTTGGAAGACCTTTTCTATGATGGTCTGAAAGACATCTACTACGCCGAACAAAAAATTCTGACGGCGCTCCGGAAAATGGCAAAGGGCGCGGAGTCCGAAGAGTTGAAAGCGGCGTTCGAAAAACATCGTGACGAGACGGAAGGGCAGATCGAGCGCCTGCAGCAAGTTTTCGACGCCTTTGGCAAGAGAGCCCAAGGGAAAACGTGCCCGGCGATCGACGGCATCATCGAAGAAGGACAGGAGATTTTGGAGGAATTCGAGGAGGCTCCGGCATTGGACGCGGGTCTCGTGGCTGCAGCCCAGTCCGTCGAACATTATGAAATAGCGCGCTACGGGACTCTTGTCACATGGGCCGGGTTACTTGGCTTGAAAGACGCCGTCCCGCTACTCGAACAGACGCTCAAGGAAGAAAAAGCAACCGATGAGGCGCTCACCCGACTAGGCGAAACAGGCGTCAACGAACGGGCGATGCAACAGGCCGCATAACTTCGGATCGAATCGACGCGACCGCGGCCCCCGGCAGACTGGATTGGAGCTTGGTTGTATTCGCCAATCCAGGCACACGTGTACACCGCAGCCGCCGAGCCGTCGACGTGGTGGTGGCCGACCGGTTTCAACTAGCCCACCGGAACTGACAATGGGGGACTGCGAATGCGATTACTTGCCCACGCCTTGGGCGACAGGATGTTGGTATGAACGAGGACGCTCGTCGGCCCACGGCAGGCTCTTCCGGGTTCGACAGCTTTTTCATGGCTGGTTTCGAGTGTTCCTCCCACAGGCGCGCCGACGGGGCCCGTCTTGATCTGATCCGCGCGACCTCACATGACATCCATGCACATGCCGACTATCGCCGTTGTGCCGAGCTTGGGCTTCGCACGATCCGCGACGGCTTGCGCTGGCACCTGATTGAAACAGCGCCCGGAGTCTTCGACTGGTCGAGTTGGACGTCGGCGATCGAAGCAGCCCAGGCGGCCGGGGTGCAGATTATCTGGGATATCTTCCACTATGGCTCGCCAGACCATATCGACCAAGGTGGCCCGGGGTTTATCAAGGCCTACGTCCGTTTCGCCGCGGAAGCTGTTCGGGTTCATCGCTCCGCTACCGGGGTGGCTCCCCTGGTGTGCCCGATCAACGAGATTTCGTTTTTTGCATGGGCTGTGGAGGTCGGCTATTTCCCCCGCGTCGGGCCGAACAAGCGTGGATGGTTCAAACGACACCTTGTCAGGGCAGCGGTCGCCGGCGTGAGGGCCATGCGGGAGGCCGAACCCGGCTGCAGGTTCATCTGGGCTGAACCGCTGATCCATATTGCTCCTCGTGACCGTACTCACCCCGAGCGGCGGCGCGCCGAAAATGCTCGCCAGGGCCAATTCGAGGCGTATGACATGCTGATCGGGCGCGTGGAACCGGAGTTGGGCGGCAGCGAGGACGTTGTGGACGTCATCGGCCTCAACTTCTATCCGCACAACCAATGGTACTTGAATGGCCCAACGATACCGATGGGGCACCACGAATACCGTGCACTTTCGGAATTGCTGGTCGAGGTCGCCGAACGATACAAGAAGCCGATGTTCATCGCCGAGACCGGCGCCGAAGGTTCAGGCCGGCCAGCCTGGCTTCACTACGTTTGCGACGAAGTGCGCGATGCGACGAGCCTCGGTGCACCTGTTCAGGGTATATGCCTGTACCCGGTGACGGCCTACCCAGGTTGGGACAATTCGCGCCACGCCGAAGTCGGCTTGTTCTCCACCATTCATGCGGACGGCTCGCGCACTGTTCGCAAGCCACTTGCGGACGAGTTGGAGCGCCAGCGCCAATCGTTCTTGGCGTTTGAGGAACAACAAGCAAGCGCGCTATAGCCTCGCTGATACGAACAGTGCGCGCTTTTCAGCTGCATCAACAGCACAGCATATCTAGAGCTGTTCGCCGAGAAGCCGAGAAACATCGTTGGTCTCTTTGGCCGTGGGTCGCCCGACGCCGGTCAGGCCGGCGCATCATTCACTCGGCCGCCTCGCGCTGCGTCGGCGTGACGAGCATCCCGTTTGCTGGCAGGCGTGTCTGAATGCGCCCGAACGTAGCCAATGCCTGGCCGACCACCTGATCCATATTGTAATAGCGATATGTTGCAAGACGTCCGACGAACCAGACCTCCGGGCACGCCGCGGCCAAAGCTTCGTATCGTTTGTACAAAGCCTCGTTTTCGGCCCGCGGCACCGGGTAATAAGGATCTCCGACGTCGGTGGGGTATTCGTAGGTGAGGCTGGTCTTCGGACTCTGCTGACCGGTCAGATGCTTGTACTCGGTGATCCGTGTGTATTTTTCCGTCTGCGGATAGTTGACGACGGCGACCGGTTGAAACTGCTCGCAATCCAGCGTCGTGTGCTCAAAGCGCAGCGAACGGTAGGGCAAGCGACCAAGCTTCCAGTCGAAATACTCGTCGATCGGACCGGTATAGATCATCTGCTGGAAGGCGATCTTGTCGCGAATTTCGCGGTAGTCGGTCTGCAGCATGATCTTGATCTTGGGACTATCCAGCATGCGCTGAAACATGCGCGTATACCCGCCTGCCGGCATGTTCTGGAAGCTGTCGCCAAAATACCGATCGTCGCGATCGGTCCGGGTCGGGACTCGCGCCGTCACTGACTTGCTCAACTGGGAAGGGTCGACACCCCACTGCTTCCTCGTGTAGCCGCGGAAGAATTTCTCGTAGAGCTCTCTGCCTACTGTGCTCACCACGACGTCCTCGGCGGTGCGGACTTCTTTGACCGTTTCGCGTCGGAAAGCGAAGAAGTCCTGCAGCTGCTCGGACGTCAATTCAAGGCCGTAGAGGCGGTTTATGGTGTCGAGATTAATCGGTATCGGCAGCAGCTTTCCATCGACAAGCGACAGCACGCGATGTTCGTAAGGCCGCCATTGCGTGAATTGCGACAGATAGTCGACGATCGATTGGGCGTTGGTGTGAAAGATGTGAGGCCCGTAACGGTGAATTAGTATTCCCGCCTCGTCGTAGCAGTCATAGGCATTGCCGCCGACGTGATTTCGTCGGTCTATGATCAGGACGCTTTCCTGCCGTTGCGATGCGATACGCTCGGCCAGCACACTGCCGGCGAAACCGGCCCCTACGATCAACCAGTCGAACACGCTCACGCCCTCCTCAGGAATGGGACGACGCTCTTCATCGCATGGGCGCGCTCGATGTGGGCAGCCATCGCGCTCCAGGTCTTCTCCCAGGACATGTCGGCGAGGTAGGCGTCGGCCTTCTTCACCAGGAAATCGCGGGGGTGGGCCAGGATCGAGCGAAGCTTGGCCTCGATGTCCTCCGCCTCGACAATCTCGACAAGGCCTTCGACGCCGTAGGTACGCACAACGTCGACGATCGCCGTGGACAACACCGGCAGCCCTGCCGCAAGAAACTCGGGAGTCTTGGTCGGGCTGATGTAGCGGGTCGCTTCGTTGAGCGCGAACGGCATCCAGCCGGCACTCCAATGCCTGAGATAGTTCGGCAGGTCTGCATAGGACTTGCCGCCCAGCCAATGCAGGTTGCCTGCCGTGGGAAGGCTCGCCCGATCGATCTTGACGACAGGGCCGAGCATGACAAAATGCACGTCTGGCATTGCCGCAGCCGCATGCGCGATAAGTTCAAGGTCGAGCCGTTCGTCGATGACCCCGAAGTACCCCACCCTCGGGTGAGGTATGTCGGCCTGATCGAACGGGTCTTCACCTGGCGCCCTAGCCTGATGGAAATGGGTAACGTCGATGCTGCTCGGGAAGGGAAAGATCGCCCGATGCAAGCTGCGCTTGGCCTCGTAGAGGCTCTGCCCGCCCGTGAAGACGACATCGGCACGTTGCAACAGCGCCTTTTCCAACTGCGTCAACTCTGCGGGAGCGTCTTTGAACGCGGAGAGTTCATCCATGCAGTCGTAGACGCAGACGTCACAGGCGAGATGATCGCTGAAGCGTAGCGCCATGGGCGTGTAATACCAGGTCGTCAATCGGTCATGCGGCGTGGAGGCGAGGATCTGATCGACGAACCTGCGCTGGATTGCGTCCGCCCTGGTCGCGGAAGTACCAACTGGGATCAGCGGCGTCACTATTCTGATCTTGGGGGTAATATTGTGCACCCGCATCGAAGGGTGGTTCCTCTCATCGAAGATCGGCTCTTCGAAGTAAATTAGCTGTTGCTGTTTTGACGCCAGGGTCAGAATGTGTTGTGGTCTCTGATATACGAAGTTCCATCGGAGGTGTGAAAAGCAAATTAAAATAGACGGTTGTACAGGGTTTTTTGGTGTTTTGGCCCGGCCCGCCGCCATTTCCATGTAGATTATCCTTCGATATAGTTACAAAATGCCTCGACTAACAAAAGTCAATCGAGGCAGCTTTGACATGAAGTTCGCAGCCTTCTATATAACTTCCATCCCGATAAGTTGTTCCATAGCTCCAAACTGTCTCGGGCGAGACCAGCCGTCCGCTCCACTTGCGACGGCTCGACAGAGAAGGGGCGAGCCGGCCGCCCCCATTCGATCCACATGATGAAGCCCATCGCGTCAGGTCGGGCTCCCCAAATGTGGCCCTTTGCCACAGAGCGGTTCAAATCCTTCAATCGTTCAACAACCGTTCATCAGCGGAGCTATAAATAGGCCTGCGAATCGATTCATCTGAGTCGCGCAGATGGTTCATTTGAATGGAGCCCGCGAGGAATCGAGGAATGGTTGGCGAATGAAGATCGACTTTGAAACCAACGTCTTTCCGTTGTTTCACCCGCAGGCCGTGGATGACCTGAAGGACCCCTGTCCCGTCTTCGACGGCACGCTCTGGCACGTCTTCGGCTCCAGCGGCACGGTCACGACCGAAAGCTGGAAAATACTCCATGCCACGGCGCCGGATCTCTATGGACCCTGGACAGAGCACGAGCCGATCGTCTTGCCGATTACCGGATCGGGCGTTGCGGCACCCGGCGTCATTCATGAGTGCGGCGTCTTCCACATGTTTATCCAGACCGAATTCATGAAGTCCGGCGGACGTTGCGAGCACGCGGTGTCCAATGACGGCTTTCATTGGGTGGTGCTCAATGCGGCGATATTGTCGCTGCCCGACACCGATGAGGACGGCATCTACGATCCCCACCCCGCAATCATCGGAGGCAAGCGCTACATCGTCTATTCAGGCATGCCCAAATTCACCAGGGTGCCTCAGCCTGATGTCTATCTGGCGCGCAGCCAATCCGATTCCTGGTTCGGGCCATGGAAACGTCTCGGCAAGATACTCGATCATCTCGACGTGCCGCATCACAATGCGCGCGAGCACCCAGATTACGAATGGGGGATCGAAGGCGCCCAGATCGTCGAACTGCCGGACGGTCGCGTGCTTCTCAACGCCACCTGCTTCCTCCCCGAAGGTCCGCGCGGCAGCCGGCAGCGCGTCTTCTTCGCCATCGCCGATGATGTCAAGGGTCCCTACGTTTCCGTTGGCCCCGTTCTCGACCCTGGTGAGCCCGGCGAGAATGGCCATTCGACGGTGATGATCGACGGCCGGCAACTGACCTTGTTCTACCAGAGCAGGCGTGAGGCTACGAACCATCGCTGGCGGTTCGGGTTGGCTAAGTGTGACCTGGATCGGCATATACTTTCGAGAGTTGCCTAGATGGTAAGTTCCGGCATTTGCCGGAACGGAGGATAATCTGGCTGTTGGTTGGTGGGACGGATCCCTTTGTACTGGTGATTGAGGGTAGCAGGGGATTCGCAGCCAGTGGGCAAAGCTTGCGACGAGGGATCTATACACGTCAGGCAAGCCGGTCGCCTCATGGACGGCGGTGCCAGCTGCAAGCCTAGCCTAGCAATGAACTGTAACTGAGCGCAGCAACGCGGCCAGTCGATTCACGCGGTTTTGATCCTGAGCACAATGTCCTGATCGTAATTTCCAAAGCCCTTGCCGAAAATGTTGATCCCGCCGGGGCGCTTGGCGTCGTCCTTGACGCCGATACGGA
>NZ_JAMYOU010000028.1:0-69760 GCF_040319995.1 Mesorhizobium sp. M0815
CACCACCGTGCCATGGCCGCTCGCCCTTCAGAGCAAGCGCCGTTCTCTCTCCAAAACTTTTTGCAGAACCTTCAGGACACTATCCCAACCAGCCAATGCTGCCGAGTTCCTCGGCATCGCGCAATTTGCGTGACAGGTGGGTCCGGGAAAGCTTGAGCCAGTTCGCGAAATCTCCGATTGAGACGACACCGGTCGGAATTCGGTCCAGGTCGGCATGATCGGGATCGACGCCAGACATCAGCCAATCCATGACGATGCCGCCATTGTCGAGCCAGGTGAACAAGGAAAAGGTCTGTCTCGGCTCCCGCACGGCATGCGACGAAAGCAGGCCGTCGGCCACCAGCGGCTGCAGTTTGGCGAGCAGGTCCGGTTGTGCGACGAATGCAGCCAGTCGAAATCCATTGTCCAGGCTGTCCAGCGTTTTCAGATGCGCTATGACCCAGCCGGCAACCGTCTCCAGAGTGCCCGCGGTCGGCTCAAAGGGGCGGATGCGCCCGTATTTGATCGGCAGATGCCGAATGAAACCGTAATGCAGCATCTCCTTCAGGAAGGCGTCGGCGGTGTTGCGGCTGGCCACCGAATGCCGGCAGATGTCGTCCATGAACCGTGCAGACGTAAGTCCCTTGCGATGATCGTCCGGCTCTCGATTGAAATACAAGCCAAGGCCGATATGGGCCATCAGCCAACGCTGTTGCGCGGCGAATACGGAGGCCAGCCGCGGGTTCGCTTCATAGGTTTGGAGAAGCGTCCGCGACTGAGCCTGGACGTGGCGACGCAGTGCCGGATGGCGGGCAATGTCTTCAGAAACCAGCGCCATCCCCGCCGAGCCCAACCAAGTTTGCAACTGGAAATACCGATCACAATTTCAGCCTTCGCGGGTCGTGTCCAGCGCCGGCGGATCAGGATAAGAGCTGAATCCTGCCGGCTAGTGGCTGAATTCCGCGACTTGATCGCCGAGGCCCCTGATCTCGCGGCAGAAGGCTAGCCTGCTTGAACCCACCAATGATGGCTTCGCCTGTCCAGCACGTGCTCCCGCCGATGGCGACACGGAACCAACACAAGTTTTGCTCGTTGAAGAACGCTGATTGGACTGAGACAGTGAGGAACTACAAAATGGAGAATGGCCTTTTCGCCACGCCGCCTGCAGCGTTCCGGAAAACAGAGTCGGTTTGGCTACGGGCGCTCAAGTGGCTGTTACGCCGGGTGCGCAGCGCCTCCGACAGCTCGGGAACCATGTTGAAACCAATCCTTTCCGGACCCGAGAATGATAGCGGGCCCACTACGCCTCGACGCGCTTGAGGCCGAAGCGCGCTGCGATCTTGACGCCAAAAATAACCGCTCACATGTCTCTTTATGGCTGCCGCCGCGGCCGAGAGCCATGACCGCTTTGAAGGCCCGCCACCGCGGCGTGTTCGCCTGATGCAGCAGGCGAGAGCGGCGGTGGCACGCAGCGGCGGGAACCATCGGGCATGCTTGGCTATTAGATACAGGCGGCTGCTGGTCTGCCGGGCCAGGAGCCATTTGCTATGATCATCAATCCCCCACCGGAAAGCGCCATCCCGGCATCCGTTCCGTCCGTCGATCCAAAAGCCGCCCCGACGCCTCGCAATGCCGAAGCGGAGGTCTTTTATATCGAAGCGATCCGCGAGCTTGTCGCGACGGGCATCCCCTTTCTCGTCGCCGGCACCTATGCCGTAAGCGCCTATACCGGGATCATCCGCCCGACCAAGGATCTCGACATTTTCTGCAAGGCCGGCGACTGCCCGCGCATCCTCGCCCATTTCAAGCAGATCGGCTATGCGGTCGTGGTCGAGGACGACCGGTGGCTCGGCAAGGTGTTCAGGGGCACGCATTTTTTCGACGTCATCTTCACCTCGATGAACGGCACAATGCCTGTCGACGACCAGTGGCTGGAGCATGCTCGCCAGGCCGAATTGCTGGGCAGCCACGTGCGGATCATCGGCCCAACCGAGCTTATCTGGTCCAAATGCTTCATCCAGGACCGCGGCCGGCATGATGGCGCCGACGTCGCGCACACCATTCTCAAGGCGCACGACCAGATCGACTGGCAAAGGCTGCTTTCCTACATGGAAGTTCATTGGGAAGTCTTGCTGATGCATCTCTTGAACTTCAGATGGATCTATCCGACGGAGCGAGACCGTGTGCCCGCGTGGCTGCTCGACGAGTTGCTCGACCGGCTGGCCAAGCAGCGCGAATTGCCGCCTTCCCGGATGCGGATCTGCCGCGGGCGCATGCTTTCACGAACCGACTATGAGATCGACGTCAAGCAATGGGGCTTTGCCGACGTCGGCGGTGAAGGAGAATATAGCGATGGCTGACGAGCTCGAATCTGCTTCGGCAAAGGCCGAAAACGGCGGCACACTCAAGGTCGCCGCCATCGGCGATCTGCATGTCGGCAAGGAGGACCAGGCGTCGTACCGCGATCTTTTCGGCGAGATGTCGCGCGAAGCCCAGGTTCTCGTGCTGACCGGCGACCTTACCAATCTCGGCAAGCCTCGGGAGGCCGAAATCCTTGCCGAGGAACTGCGTGCCTGCACGATCCCGGTCGTCGCCGTACTTGGCAACCACGACTATGAGTCAGGCGCCGTCGAGCAGGTCACCGACATTTTGCGTCAGGCGGGCGTTCATCTCCTCGACGGCGAGGCGACGGAGATTCACGAGGTCGGGTTCGTTGGGGTCAAGGGTTTCGTTGGCGGTTTTGGATCGCGCATGCTCGGCTCCTTTGGCGAACCGGCGATCAAGTCGATGGTGGCGGAAAGCGTGAACGAAGCGATGCGGCTTGAAAACGCGATGCGGCAGGTCCGCGCCAAACGCACGCTTGTCGTTCTGCACTACGCGCCTGTCGTCGAGACGGTCGAAGGCGAGCCGCTGGAGATTTTCCCGTTTCTCGGTTCGTCACGCCTGGCCGAGACAATAGACCGGTTCCAGGTCAGCGCAGTGGTGCATGGCCATGCGCATCGTGGCGTCTATGAGGGCCGTACGCCGGGCGGAGCGTCGGTCTATAACGTTGCCATGCATGTCGCCAAGCCGACCGGCCGCCCCTACGCCATGCTCGAAATCTGACAGGCGGCGCCGCTGGCGCAAGCAATCGCCAGACAGGCTGCAGAACGATCACGGCAACTGCCGGCTGAAAGACATCCGCTTCGGCGGAATATCGTTTTCATCCGGATTGGGAATGGGGTCCTCGTCGGGGAGCCTGTCGGGGTCCGGCTCACGCACGGGCTTGGGATCGGGGATGGGAGGCGGTGGTACCGGGGTCGGTGTTGGCTCGGGTGTGGGAATAGTGGCCATCGTGATCATCTCCTCTTGGCGCAGAACAACGCAATGGGTCAGCTGGTTCCCGGCTTCCTCGTTTTTGGAACCACACCGTCGCGCCTGCGGGTCAGCCCATCTCCGGATTCTCGTGTCTGCTGCCCGACTTGCCTGACCGCAGCAGCAGGGCAAGCGGAACGAGCAGGGCGGTTGCCACCGCGCAATAGCGGAAGACATCGACGTAGGCGAGCAGCGTGGCCTGGCGGGCGATCAACTGGCCGAGCCAGCCGATCGCCTGCTGCTTCGCCTGGACCAGCGGCGAACCCTGGGCGACGAAATGCTCGGTCGCCTGCCGAAGCACCTGCTGATAGGCGGGCGACGATTGCACGGTGTGGCCAACCAGATTCGATTGATGGATCTGGGAGCTTTGCGCAATGACGGTGTTGGACAGCGAGACGCCGATGCTGCCGCCGATATTGCGTGCAACGTTGATCAGCGCCGATGCCTGGTTGGTCTGTTGCGGGGGCAGGCCGACATAGGCCGCGGTCGAGATGGGAATGAACAGGAACGGCAGCCCGACCATCAGGAAGACACGGGCAAAGGCAAAGAAGCGGAAGCTGGCGTCCGGGGTAAGCGAGGTCATGTGCCAAAGCGCGACTGCGACCACCGACATGCCCACCATGATCAGGTATTTGGGCTGCACGATGCTGCCTACAAATCCGGACACCGGCATCAAGATCAGCATGGCGATGCCGCCCGGCATCATCGAAAGGCCCGACAGCGTCGCGGTGTAGGCAAATGTCGTCTGCTGCAGCTGCGGCACGATCTGGGTGGTGCTGAACAGGATAGCACCGACCGCCATCATAACCAGGAAGGCCGTGCCGAACTGGCGCGTGAACAATAGGCGCATGTCGACGACCGGATCGCTGCGACTGATTTCCCATGGGATAAGCAGCAGGAACGCGATCGCGGAAATCACTGCGAAAGTCGTAATGAAATTCGAGGCGAACCAATCGTAGCGCTGGCCCCGGTCGAGGAAGATCTCCAGGCACCCCAATGCGGTGGCCACCAGGACGAACCCGACCCCGTCGATCTTCAGGCCACCTTTCAGCCGTTCCTTGCGTTCGCGTTCGAGTACGTCCGGTTCGACCAACAGCCATTGCACCAGTGCCAGCGACAGGATGCCGAACGGCACGTTGATGAAGAAGATCCAGTGCCAGGAGAAATGGTCCGTCAGCCAGCCGCCGATCGTCGGCCCGACCGTTGGTGCGACGATGACGGCAATGCCGTAAAGCGCGAAGGCTTGCGAGCGCTTTTCCGGCGGAAAGGTATCGGCAAGGATCGATTGCTCGCTTGGCGCCATGCCGCCGCCGCCGAGGCCCTGAAGGATCCTGAACAGGATGAGCAGTTCCAGGTTGGGCGCCAGTCCGCACAGCAGCGACGCGACGGTGAAGGTCGCCACGCAAAGCATGTAGTAGCGCTTGCGGCCGATGACGCTTGCCAGCCAGCCGCTGACCGGGATGATCACCGAGTTGGCCACAAGATAGGTGGTAATGACCCAGGTGCTTTCGTCCATTCCGGCCGCCAGGCTGCCGGCGATGTTGCGCAGGGCGACATTGGCGATCGAGGTGTCCAGCACCAGCATGAAAGTGGCGATGGAAACGACAATGGCGATGAGCCAGGGATTGTGTGTCCCGGCGGCGGATCGGCTTTCGCCCTGATTTCTGGCTGCTTCGCCGCTCATTGCACCTTGACCGTCGGCACCACCGACAGCCCTGGGCCGAGAAGCACATCGGGCGGCTTGTCGAAGACGATCTTGACCGGCACGCGCTGCACCACCTTGACGTAGTTGCCGGTGGCATTTTCAGCCGGCAGGAGGCTGAAGGCGGTGCCGCTGCCGGCCTGGATGCTGTCGACGCGGCCATGGAAGGACTTGTTCGGGTACGCGTCGATATCGATGTCGACCGGTTGTCCCTGCCGCATCAGGTCGAGCTGCGTCTCCTTGAAATTGGCCTTCACCCAGACCTCGTCGGGAACGAACATCATCAATACCTGGCCAGGTTGCGCGTAGGTTCCGTCAGCGGCCGAAATGCTCGTTGCCCGCCCGGCTGCGGGTGCTGTGATGGTCGTGCGCGACAGCGTCGTGCGGGCTTGCTCCTGGCTGGCCTTGGCGTGTTCGAGCTGCGCCTCGGCGCTCCTGGCCTGTGCCTGCAAGACCGAAACCTGGCTTTTTGCCGAGGCGACATTGGCCTCGGCGCTGTCCAGCGCGGCCTGATCCTGACGCAGCGTCGATGCCGCTTGCTGCGCCTGCTGCTGCGTTGCCGTGCCCCTGGCCAGGAGTTCGCGATTGCGTTGATCCTCAGCCTTGGCGAAATCCAGCGCTGCCTTGGCCTGTGCAACCTGCCTCTGGGCAGCGTTCACCTTTGCGTTTTGAGCCTCGATCTGAGCGGTGACATTGACGATTTCGGCTTCGGCCGCGGCGACGCCGGCATCGGCCTGCTTCAGATTTGCCTGATAGTCGCTGTCGTCGATGCGCAGGAGGACATCACCTGCCTGCACGTGCTGATTGTCGCTAACCGCCAGCTCGGTAATGCGGCCGGCGATTTGGGCGCCGATCGTCACCGTGCGGGCGTCGATGAAGGCGTCGTCGGTCGATTCGTACTGGCGAGCGTTCAGCCACCAGATCACGACGCCTGCCGCGACGAGCAACAGCGCAAGCGCAACCGCCGCCGTCGCATAGGGATGGCGCTTGGGAAAGCCGAGCAGACCGGCCTTTCGTTGCGAGGCATCCCCGTCGGGCTTTTCCTGCCGCGGCTCTGCCGATCGCTCACGAGATTCTCGAACCCGGGCCGGTTGCTCCCGAGTTTCATTTACAGGCTCGACGTCTTGTTCGACGCTTTGAGGCTTCGTGTCCAACGGAATGGCTTTCAAGACTGATATTGCAGCCGCCGGGGCGGACGCAAAGCCAAACCGCGAGCTTCCGCAAAAGTTCCTGCCCGGAATGGGTTCGGTTACCGGGGCGACGTCGAACCCACTGAGCGGCGCCGGCGCGTTGGAACCGAGCGCCGCTTCACCGGGCAGGTGATCCGTACGCCTCATGTTGCGGTGATCCGGCCTTGTCAGCGCTCCACGGCGCGATAATTGCTCATATAGGCGTGGGCGAATTCACCTGTCGACAGGAGCCGACCATGAAACATCAAACACTCGACCAACTGCATGCCGTCGCGGAAGTTGAGTCCTTCGCGGCGTATCCGGCGATGAGCCGAAACCAGCGGATTGAACGTTGGGCAGAACTTCTCGAGCAAAACCCGACGCGATGCCTTGGGGCGCTTCCAGGCACCGAATATATGAACAGGGAAGCGCGCGACAGATCGCGTGGCGCTGGGACGCCGCTCACTGTCGCTTTCGAGGATCCGGTTCTGCGTGCCATGGGCTTGAACGACGATACCTATGGTGAGGCAAAGCGCTTCTTCGAACTGAGCGACCGGCAGTTGCACCAAATCGTTTGCCATTGCCACGTTGGCGCCACGATGCAAGCGCGATGGGCCGCTGCCAGGGTGCGCGGGATAGTTCGCGGCAACAGATTTGTTGCCTGGATGAAGGGCTTGATCGTGCATTGACGCGATACGAGGAACGGCGGAACACGCGTTCTTTCCGCGCTGCGGGGAGCGCTTCCGAACTTGGAAGGACTCGTGCCCCGTCAGGCCGCGCAGATTGTGAAACTCCTTGACGCTTGGCTGCGCCTTGTCGCGGCCATGCGTCCGTCTTTGATGCGAGAATTTGAGTTGGCCCGCCGCAATTGAGAGCCTTCGTCCGACGGGCGTTCGAGCGCCGTCCAGGCATGTGCGATCTGGCTAGGGACAACAATCCCGCGATCGTGGAAGATCCTTCGACCTGGTGAGCGGTCGATCTCTCCAAACACCCTTCGATCCGCTCTAGCGGTCGATCTCTCCAAATACCCTTCGACCCACTTTAGCGGTCGATCTCTCCAAATACGATGTCGAGCGAGCCGATGATCGCGGCAACATCGGCGATCATATGGCCTCGGGACAGGAAATCCATCGCCTGCAGGTGGGCGAAGGAAGGTGCGCGGATCTTGCATCGGTAGGGAATGTTGCCTCCGTCCGATACGAGGTAGACGCCGAACTCGCCCTTCGGCGCCTCGACGGCGGCATAGACTTCACCGCGCGGCACGCGAATGCCTTCTGTATAAAGTTTGAAGTGGTGGATCGTCGCTTCCATCGAGCGCTTCATCGTGGCACGCGGCGGCGGCGTGATCTTGCGGTTCGGGATCGCGACCGGCCCCTGGCCTTCGGGTGAGCGCAACTTTTCCAGACATTGCCGCATGATCCGGACCGACTGGCGCATTTCCTCCATGCGTACGAGATAGCGGTCGTAGCAGTCGCCATGCTTGCCGACCGGGATATCGAAATCCATCTCCGGATAGCATTCGTATGGCTGCGCCTTGCGCAGATCCCAGGAGGCGCCCGATCCGCGCACCATCACGCCGGAGAAGGCCCAGGCCCAGGCATCGTCAAGGCCGATCACGCCGACATCGACATTGCGCTGCTTGAAAATGCGGTTCTCGGTCAACAGCCCTTCGAGATTGTCGCAGACCTTGAGGAACGGATCGCAGAAATTCCAGATGTCGTCGAGGAGCTCCGGCGGCAGATCCTGATGCACGCCGCCGACCCTGAAATAATTTGCGTGCATGCGGGCGCCGGACGCGCGCTCGTAAAAGACCATCAGCTTCTCGCGCTCGGCGAAACCCCAGAGCGGCGGCGTCAGCGCGCCGATGTCCATGGCTTGCGTGGTGACGTTGAGGAGGTGCGACAGGAGCCGGCCTATTTCGCAGAAAAGCACGCGAATGAGTTGCCCACGCTTCGGAACCGATATTTCAAGGAGCTTCTCGGCGGCGAGACAGAATGCGTGCTCCTGGTTCATCGGCGCGACGTAGTCGAGCCGGTCGAAATAGGGCAGGGCCTGCAGGTAGTTCTTGTACTCGATGAGCTTTTCGGTGCCGCGATGCAGCAGGCCGATGTGGGGATCGGCGCGTTCCACGATCTCGCCGTCGAGTTCGAGCACCAGCCGCAGGACGCCGTGAGCGGAGGGATGTTGTGGCCCGAAATTGATGGTGAAGTTGCGAACTGCAGCCTCGGCCATGACAGTCCTCCGCGATCAGGCGGGTTTCGGTTCCGTGCCGGAGCCGGCTTGTCCGCCTTCGGCCGCTCACGTCGTCGTCTGGATGATCAGCGTCAGCGTGCCGTCGCCGTCGATATTGGCGGCCACGACCTGCGTGGAATTAAGCCCGTTCGCCGCCAGTGCCGATGCCGCCTGCGGCGATGCGTCGATCGAACTTTGCAGGATACGCAAATCCTCGGCGCTGGTCTGGGTGACGACGGCCTCCGCCTGTGCCTTGATGTCAGGAGGCAGATCCTCCATCGCCACGATTGTCACTGCGGTGAAATTCTGGGCGGAGAAGGCTTGGTCAGGTGTAGCCTGGTCGGGAGTGGCCCCTTCGGGCGTGGCTTGCTCTGGCAGGGTTTGCGGGGCCGTCGGCGGGACAGGGGCAAGCTCTGGTCCCACGGATTGCGCATAGACCGGCGAGGCAAGAGCCAGTGCCGAGAGTGTGGCAATTGTCGTCGATAGCCGCATGGCCTTTCCTTCCGTTTTGCTCAGGGACGATCAATTCGGTGACGACACAACCCTCGTGTCGAAATATGGTTCCGTCACGGAGGTTGCAGTCTTGCCGAAGCCGTGATTGTCGCGGAAGCGAGCGCGAAATCCGGCGTTGCCTGTCTCAGGCAGCGGTGTGGCTGCGATGGGGCTGCGGCCAGCGCTGCAATGCTTCACGGCCCTGAGTGGTCAGTTCGTAGATCCCGCGATCGGTGCGCGCGAACCAGCGATACACGTTGTGCAGCAGGATTTTGGGCGCGTTCGGCAGGTTGGGCTTCAAGTCACGCGGCCGCTTTGGGCCGTCTGCGAGTGCTGCGGCGCATGCCAGGGCCTGCTGGCGATAGGCGGTCATGATCTGCGCACGCGAGCCGCCGCCGGCGACAGGATCGCCCTGCCGACGCCGATGTTCGTCGATTAGTTTCGAGCGGCGCCGGGAATCCCTACGCGGAGCCAATGCCGTCGGGCTGAGCAGGACCTGAACCTCGCCGTTCGTCCGCACGCCAAGCAGGCCAAAGCCGAGGCGACGGCAGAGATTGCGGTATCTCACGTCGCTCTCACGGCCTTTGCCACGGCCCGACATGCATGCTGCGAGCCAGACCTCGTCGCTCACCGCCATACGGTCGACGCCCTGGAGGACCAGCTCGAGATTGAACTTCAGCTTCAGCTCGCAGATGACGACGATCGGTGGAGAGTCGGCACTCAGCGCCAGCAGATCGCAGCCGCCGATCTCGCCCTTGACCATGAAACCCAGGCCTTCGAGGAAGGTCTTGACCGGGCTGTAGAGTGAAGTCTCGAGCATGGGCTTTGTTCGCTGCGAATCATCCCGCCCCATTGGCGGTTCAGCCGCGATGATCGCTCTTTGTCGTTGAACAGGAGGTAAACGACGGCCAAGCAAGTGCTCAGAGCCGTGCCACTGCCGCTTGCCAAATTGGTATGCTGGTATAATGTGTACCTGAGGTAGCATGCTCCGCATAGCTGTGCTGTGCTGGACATCCGAGCGCCCGAGACATCGTCCAGGGCATCGTCATTTGAGCGGCGGCTCCCCGCCTTTTGTAATCCGCCAGCCGGCGGCAATGTGCATACAAGTCAATAGGATGACGATCGGCAGGGCCGTCGTTGGAAATCAGGAGTAACGGACAATGACAACGATTGCGCTGTTTGGTGCTGGCGGCAAAATGGGTTACCGCCTGTCGACCAATTTTCGCGGATCTCCCTATACGGTACGCCATGTCGAGGTTAGCGACGCCGGCCGCGAGCGGCTTAAATCGGGCCTCGGCATCGATGCCGTCAGCGCCGATGAGGCGCTTGATGGCGCCGATGTGGTGATCCTGGCGGTGCCGGATACGCATATCGGCAAGGTCGCGGCGAGCATCGAGAGCAAGCTTGCATCAGGCACGATGGTCGTCGTGCTCGACGCCGCAGCACCTTTCGCCGGGCATCTGCCGCAGCGACCGGACCTGACCTATTTCGTCACCCACCCGTGCCATCCGCCGATCTTCAACGACGAGACCGACATGGCGGCCAAGAAGGACTATTTCGGCGGCGTCAAGGCCAAGCAGCACATGGTCAGCGCCTTGATGCAGGGGCCGGAGGAAGATTTCGCCAAGGGTGAGGCGATCGCCAAGATCATCTGGGCCCCGGTTATGCGCTCGCATCGAGTCACCGTCGATCAGATGGCGCTGCTCGAGCCCGGCCTTTCGGAAACGGTATGCGCTTCGCTGCTCGTCGTCATGAAGGAGGCCGTTGACGAGGTGGTGGCGCGCGGGGTCGACAAACAGGCGGCGCTCGACTTCCTGCTTGGCCATATGAACGTGCTTGGCGCCGTCATCTTCGGCGAGACCAAAGGCGTGTTCTCCGACGCCTGCAACAAGGCGATAGAGTTCGGCAAGCCGGTGCTGATGCGCGATGACTGGAAGCGGGTGTTCGAGCCGGAGGAGATTGCCGCGAGCATTCAGCGCATTACCTGAGGGCGCAACGCGTCGTCCGGGAACATATCACCTGAAATTGTCATTGACTCATCATACCAGTTAGCTTAGCTGTTCGATGGCTCGGACCGTCAAGCTTCGCAGCAAGCTCAGGGCCTGGACGAGTGGAGGATGGCGGGGAGACGATCGATCGAGGTGAAGCCGGCAAAGGGCTTGTGAACCTGACGCGAGCCGCGATCCGCGCTGGCTAACGAATTGAATGCATATAGCCTTGGGATCAAGGCACGGGTTTTCAACGGGAGGAATACATGAAACTGACACGCAGAATGACGCTTGCGGCTTTCGCCGGCATGCTGGCGCTTGGCACGGCCGCACCCGCCTATGCGGCGGATCTGATCGCCATCATCACGCCCTCGCATGACAATCCGTTCTTCAAGGCGGAAGCTGTCGGCGCAGAGGCCAAGGCCAAGGAACTCGGCTACGAGGCGCTGGTGCTCGTCCATGACGACGATGCCAACAAGCAGTCCGAACTTATCGACACGGCGATCGGCCGCGGCGCCAAGGCAATCATCCTCGATAATGCCGGCGCCGACGCCACCGTTGCCGCCGTGCAGAAGGCCAAGGACGCAGGTGTTCCTTCATTCCTGATCGATCGCGAGATCAATGCCACCGGCGTTGCCGTCGCGCAGATCGTCTCCAACAACTATCAGGGCGCCCAGCTCGGCGCGCAGGAATTCGTCAAGCTGATGGGCGAGAAGGGTAATTTCGTCGAGCTCGTCGGCAAGGAATCCGACACCAATGCCGGCATCCGCTCCAAGGGTTACCACGACGTCATCGACGACTATCCGGACCTGAAGATGGTGGCGCAGCAGTCGGCCAATTGGAGCCAGACCGAGGCCTATTCAAAGATGGAATCGATCCTCCAGGCCAATCCCGATATCAAGGGCGTGATCTCCGGCAACGACACGATGGCGATGGGCGCCTATGCGGCACTCGCGGCTGCCGGCCGCAAGGACGTCATCGTCGTCGGCTTCGACGGGTCGAACGACGTGCGCGACTCGATCACCTCCGGCGGCATCAAGGCGACGGTCCTGCAGCCGGCCTTCGCGCAGGCGCAGATGGCGGTCGAGCAGGCCAACGACTTCATCAAGAACAAGAAGTCTCCCGCCGAAGAAAAGCAGCTGATGGACTGCGTCCTGGTCAATGGCGACAATGCCGCCAAGCTCGAGACGTTCGCGCTCACCAACTGAGCCGGCGTAACATCAGGCAGCAAGGGACGAGCCTCCGGTTCGTCCCTTGCTTCCATTTCGCCCTTGCTTCCATTTCTCTGGGTGCTCCTCACCGCCATGCCGAACGAGCCGACATGTTCAACACGCTGACCCGGCCGATCTTTGTCGCGTTGTTCCTCGCAGCAATAGTCAGCCTGACCGCCTGCAAGATCTTGCCGACGCCGTCGGCGGAAAACGGCGGCACTGGCTCCGCGTTCAATCCCGACAAGATGGTCGAGGACATCTGGGCGGCGAAAGTGATACCCTATCTGCAGCAGAAGGCCGGGCCGTTTCCCGAGGTGCATGCCTTGGCCAAGGCCGATCCCGCCGCTGCCGGCGCCAAATACGGCAACCCGAAAAAGCAGGCGAATTCGCCGTGGACCTTCGCCGTTCGGCTCGAGGGCAAGGTCGTTGCAGCCAACACACAGTCACGTGCGGCGACGATGGATGTCGATGCCGACGGCGACGGCAAGGCCGATGCGCGGGTGCAGATCGGCCCCGCCATGCGTGGGACCGCCCTGCGCGACAGCCTCGACTTCATCCAGTTCAACGATTTCACCAATCAGATCGACTTCGCCCAGTTCGGCAAGTCGTTCAACGCCTATGCCGACAAGACCGTACTTTCCAAGCTGCCGCGCGAGGCACTCGAGGGCCGCAGCGTCAAGATCCTCGGCGCCTATACGCCGGGCAGTGGCCAGGACCTGCCGCTGGTGACGCCGGCGGAGGCAGAGATCGGGCCGAAGCCATGAGCGGCGATCAAGATGTCATCCTGAAGCTGGAGGATGTCTCGAAGGTCTATTCCGGCACCGTCGCGGTCAAGCGCGCGAATTTCGAGGTGCGCAAGGGCGCGGTCAACGTGCTGGTCGGCGAAAACGGAGCCGGCAAATCGACGCTGATGAAGATCATCGCGGGCGTCGAGCAGCCGACACTCGGGCGCATTCTGCTGGACGGCGAGGAGGTTTCCTTCTCGTCATCCGGGGATGCGGTGAATCGCGGCATCGGCATGGTGTTCCAGGAGCTGAACCTGTTCGGCAATCTGACTGTCGCCGAAAATATTTTCGCCACCCGCGAGATCACCAACCGCTTCCGCAAGATCGACCGCAAAGAGCAGGAGCGCCGCGCGGCGGAGTTCCTTGAACGCCTGGAAGCCGGCATCCGGCCCGACATGCTGGTCGAGGATCTGCGCATCGGCCAGCAACAACTGGTCGAGATCGCCAAGGCGGTTTCGCTCGATGCGCGCATCCTGATCATGGATGAACCGACCTCGGCGCTCAGCGCGGCGGAAGTCGAGATCCTGTTCAAGGTGATTGCCGACCTCAAGGCGCGCGGCGTGGCAATCGTCTACATCTCGCATCGGCTCGAGGAACTGATCCGCATCGGCGACACCATCACCGTGCTGCGCGATGGGCGCATCACCGGCCAGGCGGAGATGAAAGACGTCGATACCCAGTGGATCGTGCGGCAGATGATCGGCTCCGACGCCAAGGACTTCGCCAAGGCCGACGGCCATGTTCCGGGCGAAGAGATATTCCGTGCCGAGGACATTTGCCTGCCGCGTGTCACCGGCGGGCTCGCGGTCGACCACGTCTCGCTGTCGCTGCGCGCCGGTGAAATCCTCGGCATCTACGGGCTGATGGGAGCCGGACGCAGCGAGCTGTTCGACTGCATCATGGGCCGTCACGGCCATTCGACCGGAACGATATTCATTGCCGGCAAAAAAGTGCACGAGCGGGACACGACGCGACGCATCCGCCGCGGCCTGGCGCTGATCCCCGAAGACCGCCAGCGCGAAGGGCTGGTGTCGACCCTCTCCGTCGCCAGCAATCTGACGCTGGCCAGCCTGTCGCGTTTCGTGCGCCTGTTCCACATTCGTGGTGCCGCCGAACGACAGGCGGTGGCCCAGACCGTGCGCGAATTGGCGATCAAGGTCGCCGATCCGGCGCAGGAAGTCTCGTCGCTATCGGGCGGCAACCAGCAGAAGGTGGTGATCGGCAAGGCGCTGCTCACCGGACCGAAGGTGCTGCTGATGGACGAGCCGAGCCGCGGCATCGACGTCGGCGCCAAGGCCGACGTGTTCCGCACCATGCGCAAGCTGTCGCGCGACGGCCTGGGGATCCTGTTTGCCACCTCGGACCTCGATGAGGTGATGGCGTTGTCAGACCGCATCGCGGTGATGAGCAATGGAAAATTGACTGGTACGTTCGACCGCGCCGAGGCGACAGAGGCCGCAATCGTCGCTGCCTCGGCGCTCGGCCACGGACCGGTCCCGCACGGAGAGCAAGGCGCATGACTGACATTCCAGCCAAGGCGGCGGTCACCTCCCTTTCGAGCGGCTCGGTCCTGCTGACGCTGATGAAGGCGAGGACGTTCATCGCGCTGATCGCCGTGCTGTTGTTCTTCTCGATAGCTGCCCCCAATTTCCTCTCGGCCGCCAATCTTATCCTGATGTCGAAGCACGTGGCGCTGAACGCATTCCTCGCAATGGGCATGACCTTTGTCATCATCACCGGCGGCATCGACCTGTCGGTCGGCTCGATCGTCGGCCTGTGCGGCATGGTGGCCGGCTATCTCGTGCTCAACGGCATCGACCTGCAGGTCGGCTATACCATCTATTTCAACGTCTTCGAGATCGCGCTGATCACGCTTGCCGTCGGCATATTGATCGGCGCCGTCAACGGCTTGCTGATCACCAGGCTTAACGTTGCGCCGTTCATCGCCACGCTCGGCGTGCTCTATGTCGCGCGCGGCCTGGCGCTGCTGTCGTCCGACGGGCGCACCTTCCCCAATCTCGTCGGCAAGCCGGAGCTTGGCACCACCGGATTCGGCTTTCTCGGCGCCGGCCGGTTGCTCGGCCTGCCCGTCGCGCTGTGGATTTTGCTCGTTGTTGCATTAGGGGCCGCCTATCTCGCCAAGTACACCCCGCTCGGCCGCCACATTTTCGCCGTTGGCGGCAACGAGCGGGCGGCGCGGATTTCGGGCGTCCGCGTCAACATGGTGAAGATGTTCGTCTACATGTTCTCCGGTTTCTGCGCGGCGATCGTCGGACTGATCATCTCGTCCGAACTGATGGCCTCGCATCCGGCGACCGGAGAGAGCTTCGAACTCAACGCCATTGCCGCGGCAGTGCTCGGCGGCACCTCGATGTCGGGCGGACGCGGCACCATTGGCGGCACCATTGTCGGCGCCTTCGTCATCGGCATTCTTTCGGACGGGCTGGTGATGATGGGGGTGAGCTCGTTCTGGCAGATGGTGATCAAGGGCCTCGTCATCATCGTCGCCGTCGTCGTCGACCAGGCACAGCGCCGGCTGCAGAGCCGGGTGACGCTGATGCAGATGGCAAAGGCCGGCTGACATGACGGAACTGCGGGGAGCGCTGATCGGCTGCGGCTTCTTCGCCGTCAACCAGATGCATGCCTGGCGCGACATAGAGGGTGCCTCGATCGCTGCCATCTGCGACCGCGATCCGGACCGGTTGAGGATCGTCGGCGACCAGTTCGGGGTCGCGCGGCGCTATACCGACGCGGCAGCACTGTTTGCCGGCGAAAGGTTGGATTTCGTCGACATCGCCACCACCGCGCCGAGCCACCGTCCCCTCGTCGAGATGGCGGCGCAGCACGGCGTCCCGGGAATCTGCCAAAAACCGTTCGCGCCGACGCTTGCCGACGCCAAGGCGATAGTGAAGGCATGCGCCGTCGCCGGTGTGCCGCTGATGGTGCACGAAAATTTTCGTTGGCAGTCGCCGATCCAGGCGGTGCGTACCGTGCTCGACAGCGGCGAAATCGGCACCCCCTTTTTCGGACGGATCTCGTTCCGCTCTGCCTATGACGTGTTTTCCGGCCAGCCCTATCTGGCGACGGGAAAGCGCTTCATTATCGAAGACCTCGGCATCCACATCCTCGACATCGCCCGCTTTCTGCTGGGCGACGTCTCGACGGTCACCGCGCGAACGGCGCGCATCAACCCTGGCATTGCCGGCGAGGACGTTGCGACGATGCTGATGGACCACACGAGCGGCGCCACTTCGGTGGTCGACTGCAGCTATGCGACCAAGCTCGCGACAGAACCGTTCCCCGAGACGCTGATCGAGATCGACGGCAGCGAGGGCACGATCCGGCTGGCGCAGGGCTACCGCCTCACCGTCACCGGCATGAGCGGGACGGCTGTCAGCGACGTCTCGCCACCGCTGCTGCCCTGGGCATCGCGGCCGTGGCACAACATCCAGGAAAGCGTCGTCGCCATTCAAAAGCATTGGGTCGATTGCTTGACCAACGTAACCGAGCCCGCGACCTCGGGCGCGGACAACCTCAAGACATTGGCGCTGGTCGAGGCGGCCTATGCCGGCGCCGCAAGCCGCGAACCGGTGCAACTCGACGCCTTGCTGAAATGACAGCCGACGCCTTCCTCCTCTACGGCACACGTGCAGTTGAAGTCGAACCGGTCAGGCTGCGCGCCGGCGCGCTGACGGCGGACTTCGTCAACGGCAATCTGCGCACCATTCGGCATGGCAGCACCGAAGTTCTGCGCGCCATCGCCTACATCGTCAGGGATCGCGACTGGGGCACTTACGAGCCGGCGCTCACCAACCTTGCCATCGAGCAAGATGCCGAGGCATTTTCGGTCAGCTATTCGGCAAGTTGCCAGGCACCGGACGGCAGCCGACTCGGCTTCGGTGCGACCATCAAGGGCTCCGCCGATGGCCACTTGGTCTTCGACGTGAGCGCACTTCCCGACAGCGATTTCGAAACAAATCGCTGTGGTTTCTGCATCCTGCATCCGATCGCCGGCCTGGCCGGCCGCCCGGTCACGGTCGAGCATACCGATGGCAGCGTGGTCGCGACGCGGCTTCCAGAGCTGATCGATCCCTGGCAGCCGTTCAAGAATCTGCGGGCGATCACCCATGAGGTCCGGCCGGGCGTCAGCGCCGAATGCCGGATGCAAGGCGATACTTTCGAGATGGAGGACCAGCGCAACTGGTCAGATGCCTCCTACAAGACCTATGTCCGGCCGCTGGCGCTGCCATGGCCCTATGTGCTGCCTGCCGGCAAAACCTTCCGCCAAACCATCAGCTTGCGGATGGAGGGCCGCGGGAAAGTGCCGGCTGCCGCGGCAAGCGCCGAACCGATCCGTGTCACGCTCGGCCAAGCCGGACCGGTGTTGCCGGACGTTGGCGTGATCATCTACCCGGATGAGGTCGAGGCGGTGCTGGGCAAGCTGTCGGTGCTGTCCGAGCTTGGTCCGCAACAATTGATGTTCCACTATGACCCGACGCGCGGCCACGAGCTCGATGCCTTGCGATCCTACGCCCGGCTCGCCGCCGCCTATCCGGTCCGGACAACGCTCGAATGTGTCATTGCCGGCGACGGCGATCTCGACGCCGAGCTTTCAGGCGTCGCCGACAGGGTGCGCCAGGCCGGGCTCAAGCTTTCGGCCATTGCCGTCTCGCCCTCGGTCGACCGGCAGTCGACGCCACCGGGCAGCGCGTGGCCGCAATGCCTGCCGCTCGAAGACGTCTATGCCGCGGCGCGGCGTGCCTTTCCCGACATCCGCCTCGGCGGCGGCATGTTCAGCTATTTCACCGAACTCAACCGCAAGCGTGTGCCGGCCGACCCGCTCGATTTCGTCACGCATTGCACTTGCCCCATCGTGCATGCCGCCGACGATCTCAGCGTCATGCAATCGCTGGAGGCGCTGCCTTTCATCGCGGCGTCTGTACGGGCGATCTTCGGAACAAAACCTTATCGGATCGGGCCGTCGACCATTGCCATGCGCCAGAACCCTTATGGCGGCGCGACCAAGGCCAATCCCGACAGTCAGCGCATTGCCATGGCCGACCGCGACCCTCGCCATGCCGGACTGTTCGGGGCTGCGTGGACGATCGGCTATGCCGCACGCCTCGCCCCTGCCGGGCTCGAAATGCTCACGCTCTGCAGCTTCACCGGGCCATTCGGCGTGCTGGCCTCGTCGGACGAACCGGTCGAAGAAGGTACACGCCGGCCGATTTTCCACGCGGTGAAAGGACTTTGCGAACTGGCCGGCCATGCGCACATGGCGGCAGCAACGACCGATGAGACGCGGGTGCTCGGACTGGCCAGCCGCACCCAGACAGGCAAGATCATCGTCTGGCTGACGAACCTTACCCCTGACGACGTTTTAGTCGATGTTTCCGGGCTCGGCTCCGATCAGGGTTTTCTGAAGATCTGGGATGGACGAACGTCACGCCAGATTCAGCGCGACGCGTCGGGCCGAGACCGTCTTGTGATGACGCCTTACGCAATCGTCCGGATCGGCTGAAGTCATATGCCGGGGTTCATGAATCGCCGCAATTCCGCAACGGTTGCCCCTAGCCGCAGCATTTCCGCTGCCGGCTTGTCACCGGATTTGCTTTCGAAACTCGCCTGGCGCCATTCCAGTTGTCTTGGAAAAAAGACGGCTGAACGAGGCGACGTCCTGATATCCCACCCGATAGCAAATTTCTGAAACGCTCAGTTTCGTTTCCTCAAGCATGGATTTTGCCAACTCCAGCCGCCTTTCCTGAATCCATTTTCCCGGCGTTGTCTGGAACTCGTCGAAAAACCTGCGAGACAGGGTTCGCGAAGACATCGCCAATTCGGTTGCGAGAAATTTCAAATCGATTTCCGACATCTTGTCTTTCGAGAGCTCACGCAACTTGTCCTCGAATGGGCTGGCCCCGTTCGAAATTCCATCGAGGGAAAATTCGTAGGGACTCTGGAATGTGCGCGGCGGCGGGAGAACCAGAAGTTTTCGAATGATCCGCTCTTCCTTCGAGAAGCCCAGATCGATCAGCAAAGCCCTGGCGAGTTCGAGTCCGGAAAACCCGCCTCCGCATGTGTAGAGGCGGTCCTGGCGAATGAGGAGGCGGGAAGCGTCCCATCGCACTTGCGGAAACCGGCGGCTTGCCTCGGCTCTCAGCCACCAGGATATCGTCGCGCGTTTACCGTCCAATAATCCCGAATTGGCGAGCAGATAACACGCGCCGCAATGCGCTGCGATGATTGCGTCCTGCTGCTGCGCGAGCGCGATCAGCGGTTTTGAATGTTCACTCTCCTCGTCGAGCGAGCGCAGAAGCTCCGGAATCTCGACACCCGGCATGGCAATGAGAATCAGGACATCCATTTTCCGGGATGGTTGAGCCTTTGTCGGGAAGGAAATTCCGGTGCTTGATGCCGACGGCGCGCTCCTTGCAACGAACTCACAGGAGAGAACCTGCGAACGGCAGACGTCATTCACAAGCTGAAACATTTCCACGAGCGTCGAGACGACGGCTGAATAGAAATTCGACGGCAGCCAGATCACAACGTGGAGGCTCCTGACAGCCATTGCGGTACTCCAGTGTCGTTCTCGTGGATGGCAAGCTTAGCATAGTCTTTGCAAAAATTGCCAATTCCAGAACAAGCGCGAGGGGCTCCAGGAGGGCCTATGCGGGCTTGCTGACGAAAGCGGGCCGCGGAAATCCATGGCTGGGAAGATGCAAATGCTGAAATCGTTGAATGAAAACACGCGGCAAATACATCGGATTCAAAGGGCAACAGAAAACTGCGTCGGTCCGGGCTCAGGCTGATCTGTGGTCAGTCAGTAAGCCGAGAGCAAGCCGGCCGCTAGGCCGGTCGGGACCTTGCTCTTGGTTTTCAGCTGCCGGAGTTCATCACGTAAAGCGCACGCGAGCGTTCGAGGTGCTTGATCATCGCCTTCTCGGCGCCATCCGCATCCTTGGCTTCGATGCGTCCGATGATCTCTTCGTGCTCGGTCAGCGTGAACTTTTCCTTGCCGGTCCAGATCAGCATTTCGGTGTGGTATTCCTTTAGCCAGCCAAGCATTGCCTCGCTGACGGCGACATAGATCGGATTGCCGGATATTGTCGAGATCTGGGTGTGGAATTTCATGTCGGCGGATATGAAGGCTTCCGAGTCGCCACGATGGCTGCGCTGCTCTGCAACCGTTGCGCGCAACCGCTGCACGTCCTCGGCGGTTGCCTTCTCCGCGGCTTCCCTGACCATGCCGCGCTCGAAGAAGATACGCGCGTTCTTGAGGTGCTCCAGCGTGTCCTTCGACGACGACAGGATGATCTTGGCGGCGCCGTCGACCTGTTTGATGATCGACTTGGCGGTCAGCTGCAGCACTTTCGCCCGCTCGCCATGCGAGATCGCGACGAGGCCCATATTGCTCAACGCCTGCATTGCCTCGCGGATCGCCGGCCTGCCGACCTCGAAGCGCTCCATCAATTCGCGCTCCGATGGCATGTCGTCACCCGGCAGCAATTCGCCGCTGGTGATCAGGCGCTTCAGTCTCAAGAATACTTCGTCGGAAAGCTTGCGCCGGACGATCGGCTCCGAACGGTTCATCGTCGCGAATCACTCCTTTGACCGGCCCCTATCTAGCATTTCCGGCGTGAATTCCGGAACGCCTGCTGCCGGCTCGCCCGGCCCTGCCCAGCCGGATAGGGCTTGCAAAGCTTATGTACTCATTATACCAGATTTCAAGGGCCAAGGAACCTTTTTCGAACCACCCCGGCAGGCCGCGCGAATATGATTGTTCTCACCTATTGCATCGAAACGCCCGGCAATATCGAGGCGCTGGCGGCCAAGATCGCAAGCGACCAGTCGACCGGAACCTTCGTCGCGCTGGCCGGCGAGACCGAAGAGCTCAAGGCCAGGGTCGCGGCGCGAGTCCTGGCGATACGGCATCTGCCGGATGCGGATCGGCCGTCTGTTCCCGAAACCGGTCCCGAAGCGCGCAATGGCCCGGTCAAGCGCGCCGACGTCGACATCGCGTTTCCGCTAGACGCCATCGGCACCGACTTGTCGGCGTTGATGACCATCGCCATCGGCGGCACTTTTTCGATCAAGGGCCTGTCCGGTATCCGGGTCGTCGACATGAGGCTACCCGAGGAGTACCGGGGCGCGCATCCGGGCCCGCAATTCGGCGTCACGGGCAGCCGCAGGCTGACCGGTGTCGCGGATCGTCCGATCATCGGGACCATCGTCAAGCCGGCGCTGGGGCTCCGCCCGCCCGAGACGGCCGCAATGGTGCAAGAGCTGATTGCCGCCGGCGTCGATTTCATCAAGGACGACGAGAAGCTGATGAGCCCGGCCTATTCACCACTGTCGGAGCGGGTGAGGGCAATTATGCCGCTGATCCTCGACCACGAGCAGAAGACCGGCAAGAAGGTCATGTATGCCTTTGGCATCTCACATGCCGATCCCGACGAGATGATGCGAAACCACGACCTGGTGGCAAAGGCCGGCGGCAATTGTGCTGTGGTCAACATCAATTCGATCGGTTTTGGCGGCATGGCTTACCTCCGAAAGCGCTCCAGCCTGGTGCTCCATGCCCACCGCAATGGCTGGGACATTCTCACCCGTCATCCTGGCCTCGGCATGGACTTCAAGGTCTGGCAGCAGTTCTGGCGGCTGCTCGGCGTCGACCAATTCCAGATCAATGGCATCGCCTCGAAATACTGGGAACCCGACTGGTCCTTCGTCGAATCCTTCAAGGCGGTGACCACGCCGATCTTTTCGCCGGCCGATTGCGCATTGCCGGTCGCCGGCTCCGGCCAGTGGGGCGGGCAGGCGCCTGAAACCTTCCAGCGAACCGGCCGGACGGTCGATCTTCTCTATCTCTGCGGCGGCGGCATCGTCAGCCACCCGGACGGGCCGGGCGCCGGCGTGCGCGCCGTGCAGCAGGCCTGGAAGGCGGCGGTCCAAGACATCCCGTTGGCGGATTATGCCTTGAGCCATGTCGAGCTGGCGCGGTCGATCGAGAAGTTCGGCGACGGCAAGGCGGCCTGACGCCATGCAAAACCTGCTTCTGAGTTATTATGGCGACGACCTGACCGGCTCGACCGATGTGATGGAGGCGCTCGAGCTCGGCGGCGTGCCGACCGTGCTGTTCATGCGGCAGCCGGACGAGGCGCTGCTTTCGCAATTTGCGCATTGCCGCGCCATCGGGCTGGCCGGCACCAGCAGAAGCGAGACGCCGCAGTGGATGGACACGCATCTGCGAGATGCCTTCGCCTGGCTGAAGACCCTCAACGCCGAGATCTGCCACTACAAGGTCTGCTCGACCTTCGATTCCAGCCCGGCAATCGGCAGCATCGGCCGGGCGATCGAGATCGGCCGCTCGGTTTTCCGGCAAGGCGGCGTGCCGCTGGTGGTCGGCGCGCCGCAGCTGAAGCGCTACACCGCCTTCGGTCATCTCTTCGCGGCCTACCGCGACAAATATTTCCGTATCGATCGCCATCCCGTGATGAGCCGCCATCCGACCACGCCGATGGACGAATCCGACCTGCTGATCCATCTGTCGCGCCAGACAGACCTCAGCTCGGGGCTGGTCGACCTGGCGACGCTGCAATCGGCGTCGCGGTCGGAAGCATTCGACCGGCTTGTGGAGAATGGCACAGACATCGTGCTCTTCGATGCCGACAGCCTGGAAACCCAGGCGCTTGCCGGCAAGGAGATATGGCGCGCTCGCAGGCCGGGCGGTTATTTCGTCGTCGGCTCTTCAGGCATCGAATATGCCTTGCTGGCCGAATGGGCATCGAACCGGATCGTGGATGCCAAACTCGCGTTTTCGCCGCCGGGAGCTGCCGACAGGATCGCCGTGGTCTCGGGGAGCTGCTCGCCGACGACGGAACGGCAGATCCGGCATGCTCTAGCCGATGGCTTCGACGGGATCGAGATCGACCCGGTCGAACTGGTTTCTGAGGCTTCGAACGACGCTATTGCGCGCGCGGTTGCAACCGGCCGCTCCAGCCTGAAGGCCGGGCGCAGCGTCATCCTCTACACCGCGCTCGGACCGGCGGCCGACCGCGGTGCTGAAATCGATCTCCAGGAAGGCGCCCGCCATAAGCTTGGCCGCGGCCTTGGCGAGCTTCTCCGCGAATTGACGCTTCAAGAGAAGCTACTGCGCGTGGTCATCGCCGGCGGCGATACGTCGAGCCACGCACTTGGCCAGATAGGCGTCGATGCGCTGACGGTGCGAATGCCGCTGCCGGCATCGCCGGGCTCGCCGCTTTGTCTCGCGCATTCGCGCATCGAGGCGATTGACGGGCTGGAAATTGCCCTCAAGGGCGGACAGGTCGGAACCGACCGCTATTTCTGCGCCATTCGTGATGGGATCGGCGGTTGAGAGCAGAAATTTAGGTAAGTCGTTGGTGCTCAAATCGAGATCCGGCAGCATCCATTAGCCGGCAAATCAATCAGAGGCGTGTCTGATCCCGGTTACCGCGTGCGACCCATCGCCTTGACTGGATGGCGCTGACGGGCATAGGCGACACAGGCGTCCACCGTGCTGACACAGAGTCCGTCGCGGTTGTTCGGCAGGTTGTTGTCGCCGGCGTAGGCGACCTCGGCAACATGGCCGTCAACCATTCGAATTTGCGTATTGCAATAGCCGCCGGGGGCGACGTTGACGGAACCTCCGAGCGCCGGGACGGGGCCAATGGCCACGGTCGGAACCACAATGTTGAGATTGCCGCGTTGAACGACGCGCTGATAGGTCCAGATCTGGCCGGATCTGCCAACATCGGCGGTGGCTGTCGGAAAGCCGGCACACATTCGAACATCCGCTTCGCTAAGGCCGACCATCTCCTTGCGGGCTGCTGCCGCCGTGGCGTCCTCCTTCGCAGTGCTCGACGTGTCGTCGGGCATGACGCAGGAGGACAGGATGGCGGCGCTTACGGATAGAACGAGAAGGGCAAGCTTTCGTGTGTGGAAAGATGTCATACCAACTTCGGATTGCATGGGAGCCCCGAATGCCAACCTAGGAAGTGAGCCAGTCGAGTCAACCGGCAGAAATTCACGAAGTCGTTTGGTGCGCCACCGCCGCGCATCTGCTGCAAGGGGTTGACGCTGCTGCCATGACCCTCGCACCCTGTCTTCCGCCTGGACGCCGAGTACTGGCGCACGGTGCTGTGACTTTGGTTCGGCCGACGGTGTGCTAGTTTCCAGCCAATTGCTCCGGAGACGTCATGCTTATCAAGCTGCAAGAAATCGCCCTCGCTCTTCTGCTGTTGGCCGCCGGCGCTGGGGCCAGTCATGCGGAGGCGGCCCAGCGGCCGCCGCCCACAGGCGGGGTTCTCTCGCTCCTGCCGCCGCCGCAGACTTCCGATCATTCGATCGTCATCGCCGGACGCACGCTCGATTACGAGGCCAAGGCCGGCACGCTGTCATTGCCGTCCGGCAAAGGCGATATCACCGCCGAGATTTTCTATGTCGCCTATGCACTGCATCCCGGAAAAGAAACGGGACCGGATCGGCGGCGTCCGATCACCTTCGTGTTTAATGGCGGTCCGGGAGCAGCTTCCGCCTATCTGCACCTCGGCGCGCTCGGTCCGCGGGTCCTGGCGACGGCGGCCGATGGAAGTTTCCTGCCGCCGCCACAGAGGCTGTTCGATAACCCCGACACTTGGCTCGACATGACCGACTTGGTCTTTGTGGACCCTGTCGGAACCGGTTACAGCCGTGAAGCGCCCGGCACGGAGGCACACAGCTTCTGGGGCGTCAGTCAGGACGCCGCGTCGATAGGCGCGTTCATCCGGCTCTATCTGGCGCAGACCAACCGCACGGCATCGCCGGTGTTTCTTGCCGGCGAAAGCTATGGCGGGTTTCGGGCGGCATTGCTCGCCAGGAAGCTTCAGGAAGACATCGGCATCAGCCCGAGCGGCGTCGTGCTGATTTCGCCGGCGCTCGAATTCACGCTGGTGCGCCCGGACGAGTTCCAGCCGCTCCACTGGGCGCTGGAACTGCCGTCGCTGGCGGCAGTGCGCCTGCACAGCGAAGGCGTTTCCGGCCCGGCTCTGCAGGAGCGGCTGGCAGAAGTCGAACGCTATGCGCTCGGCGATTATCTGGCCGCGCTAGCCGGTGGACTGGAGCAAGGTGGACGGCTGGCGAGCCAGCGTGTCGCCGAAATCACCGGTCTGCCGCTCAACCTTGTCCAGCGGCACTTTGCACGCATTCCCATAGGGCTCTTTGCCAAGGAGTTTGCACGGGCAAAGGGCAATGTTCTCAGCGCCTATGACGGCAACATCGCGACGGCGGACGTGGCGCCAGAGAGCCTTGGAGTCGAGGGTCCCGATCCGGTGCTCGACCGAAGCGTGCCGGCGCTCACCTCTGCTTTCGTCGGCTACGTGCGTGATGAATTGAACTTCCGTACGGATATCAGCTATCGGCTTCTCAACCGCGAAGTTAGCGGCAATTGGGACTATGGAACGAGCCCGACGCGTCAGGGCTATGCGGGTGTCATGGACGACCTTCAGCAGGCGCGCACGCTGAACCCCAATCTCGGCGTGCTGATCGTCAACGGCTACAGCGACCTGGTGACGCCGTACATGGGCTCGCGCTACCTGCTTGGTCAAATTCCTTCACTTGCCGGCGCAAAGCCCATTCGCGCCGAGGTGCTGGAAGGCGGGCACATGATGTATCTGAGGCCGGATGGACGGGCGGCACTGAAGCAGGCCGCGTCCGAGCTTTACCGAACGACGCAATGAGACAGTTGCGCAAAAAAGCGCCGGATGCGCTGTTCGCCCTCTCATCAGGCCCTAGTTCCATCGCAATTGATCGGTTACACACCAAGGATGGCGTCTTTTAGCGACGTTCGACAGCAAATTAGCCGGTTCTCCAGAATCGCGCCACTGATGCGGCGTGTTGCCGAGCGGGCCACTCGGAACACTAGACCACACTGGGTGACAAGCCTTGTCGGCCGCTGGAACGCGTTGTCGCTGGCCACGCAGTTCCTGCTCGCGGGTGGTCTATTCTCCCTGTCGGCCATGGTGGTGGTGGGGATTTCAGTCACGAGCCACATAGAAGCCGTGGTCACGCAGAATTCGGCATCCGCTACGGCTCTTTACGTGGACAGCGTTATCGCGCCGCTGCTTCCGGATATGCGCAAGAGCGAAGTCCTCGACGAGAGCGTCGCCCACGCGCTCGATGAAACGCTGGGACAAGGGGCACTCGGCACAAGGCTCGAATCCTTCAAGCTCTGGCGTCGCGACGGAACCATCCTGTATTCGACCGACAAGACATTGATCGGCAAGCGCTTTGAACCCAGCGGCAATCTCCGCGCGGCGTTTGCAGGCCAAATGGTTTCGGAGTTCGACAAGCTCGACGATCCGGACAGCGAGGCCGAAAGAGCCAGCGGCTTGCATCTCCTCGAGATCTACAACCCGGTGCTGCAGCCATGGTCGGGGGAAGTGGTGGCCGTTTCGGAATTCTACGAGGTCGCCACTGATTTCGAAAGAAACCTGCATCAGGCACTTATTCGAACCTGGCTGGACGTTGCCGCCGTCACAACGGCCTTCTTTCTCGGGCTGTCGGCAATCGTGTTCCGTGGCAGCCGCACGATCAGTTCGCAGAGCCGCTCGTTGAAGCAGCGCATTGCTGAACTCTCCGACCTGCTTGCTCAAAACAGACTGTTGAGGCTGAAGGTGCAGCGTGCCTCGCAGCGCGCCACCGCACTCAACGAACGCTATCTCAGGCGCATCGGTGCGGACTTGCACGATGGGCCCGCGCAACTGGTTGCTCTCGCAGCGCTGGGGATCGACAGCCCCGTCATTGCCGATCCCGCTACGCCGTCAGCCGAACGTGCACAGGAATTGCTAGCCGTCAAAGCACATCTGGACGAAGCCATGCGCGAGATCAGGAGTATCAGCAAGGGCCTTGTCCTGCCGCATATCGAGCATGCCGAGTTGGCCGAAATTCTCGAGCTTGCCGTGCAAGCGCACGAAGAACGAACCGGAGCCAAAGTGGCGCTATCGATGACCGGCGGCCATGCGACGTTGTCGCCGGCGGCCAAGATCTGCATCTTCCGCTTCGTCCAGGAGGCGCTGAACAATGGATTTCGCCATGCCGGAGGTGAAGGTCAGTCGGTCGAGAAACATTTCGACGGCGAGCGCGTTTGTATCGAAGTGTCCGACGCCGGCCCTGGCTTTGACCCACAAATCGTGCGTCCCGAGAGGCTGGGGCTCGTTGGGCTGCGCGAGCGGGTGGAAAGCCTCGGGGGCCAGTTTACCGTGACTTCCTCACAAAGTGGCACGATCGTGAAAATGGCTCTCAACATCGTTGAAATGGGGCAGACATGACCGCAGCCATCAAGCTTGCCATCGTCGACGACCACCCTCTGTTCAGGGAAGGGGTTGTGCGCACGCTCGATCAGATCGGCGGATTCGAGATAGTCGGTGAAGGAAGCAGCAGAGATGACGCCCTGCGGATAATCGAAGACCAGCGGCCCGACATTCTGCTGATGGACATCTCGGTTCCCGGAGGTGGCCTTGGTGTGATCGGACCGGCCCTGGAGCGGCAGCCGGCATTGAAAATCGTGATGCTGACCGTTTCGGAAGAAAACCAGCACGTGATGACCGCGTTGCAGAGCGGGGCAAGGGGCTATGTTTTGAAGGGGGTCGGATCGAGGACGTTGGCTGCGATCCTGCGCACGGTAGCGTCGGGCGAACGATATGTCTGTCCACAATTATCGGCGCGCCTGTTGGCCGATCTGTCGGCTCAATCAAAAGAGCCGGCGAAAGCTGACGGACTTGCCGAACTCACCAGCCGCGAAAGGGAGATCCTGACGCTGGTTGCCGCGGGACTGAGCAACAAGCGGATCGGGCTTCGGCTGAACCTGCATGAGAAAACGATAAAGCACCACATGACGCGAATCCTGGCCAAGCTCAACGTCAGCAACAGGACCGAAGCCGCAATGACGTTGCGCGACGCGACTGAGCGCCGGCATCCGACTGTTCGCGATCATGCTTGAGCCAAAATTGCCGCACAGCGCAGCTATGTGAACTGGCCCTCAGTTGATCATTTCAAGCAATCTGTCCCGATCGGAACGCGTCGCCAGGCGCCGAATGATGGTGCGGCCCTTGGCATCCCGCATTTCATATTGGCCGCTGTCGATGCGTTCGCTGAGGCCGTTCGAATGCACCACGCCAATGCTCGGCCCACGCACCTCGACCCGGTCTCCTGTGGTCGCGTTGACAAAGAGTTTTGGCTTGCTGTCGGGGTTTACCGCAGGGGCGGGATCAGGGGGATTGTCGTCCTGCGACTTTGCTTTGCCCTTGCCGGCTCCAGCGTTCGAGTTTGAATTGCCGGAGTTTCCACCCGAATTGCCTGAATTCCCGTTCCCGTTTCCGCCATTGCCGTTGCCGTTCCCGCCGTCTTTGGCACAGGCGGCCTGCGGGCCGAGCGTCGGCGACGGTCCGTCGAACATGACGCGATACGGGCCTACGACGAGAATGAAGGTCAACACGATTACGGAAATACCGACACGACGTCCTCGTGAAGATCTGGTCCTTCGTCTCCGGGTCGTCATCAATGAACTTGCCAGTCGCATGTCGTAAATCCCCTTAATCATACGGACCTGTCGTGCTGCCTCCTGTTCGACTTCGTGTCATGCTTAAAACAATGGTTTGTATCCGGGACGTCAAGACCCACCAGTCCCACGATGGTAACTGGTGGGTCTCGCTGGCGCAGGAAGGGACTATTTACTGCGCAAGTCTTTTGCCTTCCGTTGGTTGCGTCTCTCGGTGATAGCGCCGACTTCCCACCGTCAGCCAACAATAAATCCAATGGCCGCGATCCCGAAACACAGGCCAAACAACGGAAAAAGCAGCCAACGTGCCTGATGAATGCTCGGGTCCATAGCGGCCTCCTGTACCAGTCGGCATCGCAACGGGGTTCTTTGGAACTCAGTTCCTGAAACTCTCGCATTTCGGGCTTTTGCGATAGCAGCCTCGGACCAAAGTTTGGCCGTGCAGGTCCTTGGTCGACAGTCTTACAGACTGAAGTCCCTATGCCAGGAGCAATGGACCCCGCCTTGCATTCGGCAACCTTTGTATCCGACTGGCAGCTGCGATCCACCGCTCCCTTCGAATGCTTTGCGTTCCTGGCACTATGGCAACAGCGACGTTGGTCCACTGCCATGTCGTTGAAACGTCACCAATACAGACCCATATGAAAGTTGCGTCGGACGTCTCCTCCCATTGCGTCCGGCGCGTTCCCCTCTGGAGGTTACAGACCTTCACGCTTGGCCGGGCTTAACAGTCCGGCTTTTTCTTTGGTCATTTGTGCAGCAATCCGCCGGACGACTCCAATCTGCGAGGCGTCAGTAAAATCGATTTGCAAATGCATTCATGTGCTCATAACCTGTCACTATGAGCACGATTTCCAAAGTTGCCACGCGAGCGGGCGTGTCGCGCACGACAGTGTCGCATGTCATCAACCATGCGGACCGGGTATCGAAACCGCTGCGTGAGCGCGTACAAGCGGCGATCGACGAACTCGGTTATACGCCTAACCCGCAGGCGCAGAGCCTGCGCACCGGCCGCACCAACATCATCGCGATGCTGATCCCCGACATCCGCAACCCGTTCTACCCGGAGCTGGTGAAGACGGCGCAGTCGACGCTCGAAGTGGTCGGCCTCGACATGCTGATCTTCAACACCGACGTACCGGGCGGACATTCACAGGATCACGGCCGCGAGTATTTGCGCCAGATCGGGCGCAAGCGGGTCGACGGCGTCATCGTTGCCGACTTCGCGCTGCACGGCATGCACAGCGAGCTGCTCAACCTCGATCTGCCCGCCGTCTTCATCGGCAATCTCCCCAATCAAGCCGTCGACAGCGTCCAGCTGGACGATTTCGGCGGCGGCTATCTGATGGGCGAGTATCTGGCGAAGAGGGGCCATCGCCGCGTCGCCCATGTCACCGGGCCATCCTTTTTCAAGGAGGCGATGGCGCGTGCCGCGGGCTTCGAGAAAGGGCTTGCCGACAATGGCGTGCCAATCGCCGCCGATCTTCGGTTCGAGGGAAGCTATCTTGCCCCGTCAGGACGGGAGGCGGTCGCTTGGCTCCTGGACAAGCACGGCGGAAACCTGCCGTCGGCGATGTTCTTCGCCAATTATCTGATGGCCTCCGGTGCGCTGACTGAATTCTACGACCATGCGATTAATATCCCTCAGGATATCGCCATCGCGGTCTTCGATGACCTGCCTCAGCTGGAATATGTCAGGCCGAAGCTGACCCGTGTCGGCAACAGCCCGACAATGCTCGCCAAGCGCGCCACGGAAATGCTGCTCGAGCGCCTGGGCGGCAAAGTCGAGGGCGCGCCGCGCACCGAAGTGATCCCATGCGCGTTGAGCCCATCCGACAGCGCATGACGTCAAATGCCGGCAGAGGGAACGGAGGTCCTTCGCCAACGTTCGACCGAACAACACCCAGGGAGGAAATGATGACTGACAAAACGACCCTCAACCGCCGTCGGCTGATCCAGGGCGGCGCCACTTTCGCCGCCGCCGGCCTTACAGGCTTCCCGTTCATCAATAGGATGGCCTTGCGCGCTCAGGAAGCGCCGCTGAAATTCTGGCAGTTCTATGCGCCGGGCGGAGACGTGAAGCCACAGGTCCAGTGGTTCGAAAAGCTGGTGGCCGACTGGAACGACGGCCACGACCAGAAGGTCGAGCTCGAATATGTCGTCAACAGCGAATACATCTCCGGCTCCAAGCTGGCGACGGCCTTCGCGTCGGGCGAGGGCCCCGACATCTTCCTCATCAGCCCCGGCGATTTCCTGCGTTATTACAATGGCGGCGTACTGGCCGACCTGACGCCGCATATCGAGGATGCCGCGAAAGCCGATTTCCCGGAAAGCGTCATCGCCAACCGCATGGTCGACGGCAAGATCTACGGCGTGCCGATGGAGGTCGAGCCGATGGCCTTCTATTATTCGGTCAAAGCGTTCGAGGAAGCAAAGCTCAACGAAAACGACGTGCCGAAGACCTGGGACGAGTTGTTGGCGGTTGCCAAGAAGCTGACGACGCCCAACCGTTATGGCGTGCTGTTCGAAACGACGCCTGGCTATTACCAGAACTTCACCTGGTATCCGTTTCTGTGGCAGGGCGGCGGCGAATTCCAGGGTAAGGACGGCAAGAGCGCCTTCGATTCGGCGGCCACGGTCCAGGCGCTTAAACTCTGGCAGGATGCTATCAATACCGGTGTGGCGCCGCGTCAGGTGGTCGGCGGCGGCTTCGACATCGTCGCCAATCTCGGGGCAGGGCTGTGCGCCATGCAGAGCTGCGGCATCTGGGGCATTTCGGCGATGGACAACAACGCCAAGGACGTGCCCTACGGCATCTTCAAATTGCCGACACCTGCCAATGGCAAATATGTCACCGTCGGCGGTGGCTGGGCCTTCGTCGCCAATGCCGGGGGCAAGAACCCGGATGCTTCCGCCCAGTTCTGCGCCTGGGCGCTGGCCTCGATGGATCAGGGATCGATCGACCGGGTCGTCAACTGGTGCACGGTCGCCAAAAGCGACATGCCGCCGCGCAACAGCGCACTGAAGGCCGGCGCCGATGTCTTCAGCACGGGTAAGTTCGGCACCTTCGCCAAGGAAATCCACCCGGGAACGCGTGCCGAACCGCGGGTTCCGCCTGAAGCCTACAAGATCATCTCGGATGCCATCCAGTCGGCACAGCTTGGCGGGGTCGATGCCCAGCAGGCCGCGACGGCAGCCAGTCAGCAACTCGACGCGTTCCTCGCTTCCTATTCCGGCGCGCCGATCCTTTAGGTCCCCTTCCAGCATGCACGCAGACGAGATGAAATCGCCGGCCGCGGGCGCCAAATCCGCTCGCGGCCTTACCGCCAAGCAAAGGGAACGCTACGCCGCATGGCTGTTCGTCCTGCCCGATGCGCTCGGACTGCTGGTGTTCGTCGGCGTGCCGATGCTGCTGTCGCTCGCCGTCGGGTTTTTCGAGGTCAACGGCTTCGGCGGCTATAGATTCGTCGGGCTCGGCAATTATCGGCGCATGTGGAGCGATCCGCTGTTCTGGTCGTCGGTGAAGGTGACCGTGGCCTATGCCGTCATGCTGGTGCCGGCGCTCTACGCCGCCGGGCTGGGGCTGGCGCTTCTGGTGCAGAAGACCAACCGCTTCAACGCGGTCATGCGCTCGATGTTCTTTGCGCCGCAGATGGTCAGCCTGGTCGTCGTGGCGCTCGTCTGGCAACTCATGCTGGTCGAGAAGGTCGGCATCGTCAGCCGGCTGGCGCCGCTCGTCGGCCTCAGCGGAATTTCGCTGCTCGGCGATCCAAATCTGGCGCTGTTCACGCTGGTGCTGGTCAGCGTCTGGTTCCTGATGGGCTTTTACATGCTGATCTTCCTCGGCGGGCTCCAGGACATCCCGGCAGAGTATTACGAGGCCGCAAAGATCGACGGCGCCGGGCCGGTGACAAGCTTTTGGTACATTACCTTGCCCTTGCTCAAACCGACCAGCTTCTTCGTCCTCCTGGTCTCGCTGGTCGCGGCTGTCGCCGGCGGCCAGGTCTTCGACCTGATCTATGTGATGACCAAGGGCGGGCCCGTCAATTCGACCTCGGTGCTGATCATCTACATCTACAAGCAGGCGTTCCAGTTCGGCGCCTTCGGCTATGCATCGGCAATGGCATCGCTGCTGGTGCTGGCGCTGATGCTGGTCACGGTGTTCTTCTTCCTGCTGACGCGCGGCGGACGTTTCGAGCATGACTGACAGCCGAACTCCTTCCACGCGTTCGCAGATACGAGCGGCGAGGCTTGCCTGGATGCTGGCGACCGCGGCGCTTGGCCTGATGACGGTGTTCCCGCTTGTCTGGATGCTGGTCATCTCGCTCAAGCCGGCGAGCGACGTCTTCACGCCGAGCCTCATTCCGGAACAGCCGACGCTCGGCAATTTCCTCTATGTGCTGACCGAGGTGCCGTTCCTGCGCTACCTTTTCAACTCGTTCTTCGTGTCGGCGACGGTGACCGTCGCTGCGCTGTTCTTCCATTCGATGGCCGGCTATTCGCTCGCACGGCTGCGTTTTCCGGGCCGCGACATCCTGTTCCTCGCCATGTTCTCGACGTTCCTGGTGTCGCTACCGGTGATCATCGTGCCGCTGTTCATTTTGACGCGGACGCTGCACATGCTGGACAGCTATGCCGGGCTGATCATTCCGGCGATCTTCAACGCATTCGGCATCTTCCTGCTCAGGCAATACTACCTGTCGCTGCCGAGGGAGCTGGAAGAAGCGGCGATCATGGATGGCGCCAGCTATTGGCGCATCTATTGGAGCATCATCCTGCCGCTCAGCCGGCCGATCCTGTCGGCGTTGGCGATCCTGTTCTTTCTCGCCAACTGGAACGCTTTCCTGTGGCCGTTGACGATCACATCGGACCTCAACCTCTGGGTGGTGCAGGTTGCCATCGCAAACTTCAAGAGCCAGTACGCCGCCGCCTGGAATTATGTCATGGCCGCCTCGACCATCGTCGCCGTGCCGATGCTGGTCCTCTTCGTGATCTTCCAGCGCCAGATCATGGAATCCATCAAGACAAGCGGCCTGAAATAACCGCTGAAGCAAGAGGAGAAACACATGGATAATGCCGGCCTGTCGCCGCTTCGCGGGCTCGCCAAATTGCGCGATGCCAAAACCCGCCGGTTCTCAAGCTACGACCGCACCGGCGGCAATGACGACCGGCTGCATATTGAACCTGGCCAGACGCTGGTGATTGCCGAGCATTATGGTGCCGGCATCATCACGCATATCTGGGCGACGCTCGCCTGCAAGAGCGAGGACTTCCTGCGCAAGATCGTATTGCGCGCCTATTGGGATGGTGAAGAACATCCGAGCATCGAAACACCGATCGGCGATTTCTTCGGCATGGGCCATGCCCGCACCCGCAATTTTGCCAGCCTGCCGGTGCAGGCAAGTCCAGAGGATGGCAAGGCCTTCAACTGCTATTTTCCGATGCCGTTTGCCAGCCATATGCGCTTCACCGTCACCAATGAAGCTGAGGACGACCTGCTTTTCTATTACTATGTCGATCTCGAACTGCATGAGGAACTCGAGGAAGGCCTGGGCCGCTTCCACGCCCAATACAGGCAGCAGCGACCCGATGGCATCGACGAGACGGGGCTGGCCAACGAGCAGGTCCTGTTTGGCGGGGAAAATACCGACGGGAACGGCAACTACACCATCCTGGAGGCGGAGGGTCACGGCCACTATGTCGGCCTGCTCTATTCGGTCTATTCGCGGCGCCGTTCCCCTCTATGGGACTGGTATGGCGAGGGCGACGACATGATCTTCGTCGATGGCGAGCCGGGCATTTCCGTGCCGGATGCGGTGCGCAAGCCCGATCCGCGTATCGGCCCGAAGGCCGAACTGGTCGGCGATCGTGGCGAGACCAGCCCCGGCGCCAACGACGCATGGCCGCCGACGCTGCACGGCACCGGCACGGAAGATTATTTCAATACGGCATGGTGCCCGACACAGGACTACAGTGCGTCCTATCACGGCATCATCGCCGCCGGCGGGCCGAACTGGACCGAGCCGGTTACGCTCTATCGCTGGCACATAGAAGACCCGGTCATCTTTCACAAACGCATCCGGGTGACCATCGAGCACGGTCACGCCAATCGCCGCTCTGACGACATCTCGTCGGTCGCTTTCTGGTATCAGGCGGAACCGCACAAGCCGTTCGAAGAGCTTGCCGATGTCGAGAACCGCATCCCCACCTTTCGCGCGCCTTATCACAATTGGAACGCCGCCTTCGACGAGAAGAGGCGTTAGGCCGGGATGCGTTCGAGTTGAAGCGTGCATCCCGCGCTATCTGCGTCGGGGCGCGACCCTGCCGTAGCGCGCCGCCTCAGCTGCGAGGTGGAAGTTGCTGGACAGACCAGGTGTTGCCGTCGGGATCCTCAAAGAAGACAAATCTGCCCCAGGGAAAATCCTTGATATCGCTGACCACGATACCTTGAGCTGCCAGGTGCCGGTGTGCCTCATCAATATCGGGCACGACCAGTTGCAGGCCTCTTATGGATCCCGGGGGGCTGTCGACGAGGCCCTTGCCCATGGCAATCGAACAGGCCGAACCGGGCGGCGTCAATTGCACGAAACGTATCTCGTCGCTTACGGTGTGGTCGTGATCGAGATGAAAGCCGACCTTGCCGACATAAAAGGCGATTGCTCTATCGACATCCGATACGGGGACCGGGACCAGTTCCAGCTTCCAATCCATGACAGGCCTTTCGCAGCTTGATCGGCAAGTGGTGCCGAACACCGTGGACGACATCCGCCATCTTCCCAATGCCATTGTCGGCGCGGGCCGCTCATTCAGTCAAGAGATGTCCGGCAAGAGATATCCGGTTCGGGCAACGTGAGGACTGGTCTCATTGCCGGCCTAGACGGCGAGGCGTTCGGAACCGATGAGCGCAAGCCCAGTTAGGGGGACAAAGACGCATTTCGGATCAGCAGAGACGGCTTTCATGATCGGAACGCAGATGGCCGGATACGACCATGGGAAGGTTGCGCGCGCCGTTGACGTTCGAAGAGCTGCGCGCCTCGAGACGGCGCTCACCGAAGCTGGCGAAGCTCGTCGGCAGCGAAGCCGAAGCGCCAAGAGCAGACCTGACGCAAAGAGGCTCTCCGACCTAAACCGGCTTCCATCGCTTTGCCAGGCTATTTTCACAGGACCACGAAACAATTGTCTCCGGTCGCCGTTTCGCCCGCAGAACCTTTCGAGGAGGCGACGATGAGCACAACCGGCTTGGACGTTTTTGACAAAACGCTGCAACTAACAAACATCTGGCTCGACGAGATCATGGCGGATCTTGGTCCAGATCGCCACGTCGCCTGGCACACATTGGGCGCCGTTCTGCGAACCCTGCGGGACAGGCTACAGATCGGACTGGCGGCCAAATTGGGAGCCGAACTGCCGCTGCTCGTGCGCGGCGCCTACTATGATCGCTATCGGCCCGCCGACATGCCCGACAAGACACGCTCGCTCGAGGAGTTCCTGCAACACATCGCCGATGAATTGAAATCGACCCGTCCTGTCGATCCCGAGGATGCAGTACGCTCGGTATTTCGCGTGCTTGCACGGCATATCGACCTTGGCCAGTCGGCAAAGGTGCGAGATGCGCTGCCAAAGGAAATCCAGGCGCTCTGGCCTGAAAGCGTAGGCGTCAAATAGCGGCGATCCTGCTCATGCGGACGTGCGACGGACCAACTGCCACGAAACGCTGAAAAGGGTAGGTATTGCGCCCGGTGTTGCCGAAATCAATGAGATCAGATGATCGGCAAAATGGTCGTAGTGGGCCGTTTCAGGACCGATCGTCGTCAATGCCGTATGACGCCCTCGTCGATATTGCCACACCCGATGACCGCTATGTCGCCCGGCACGGAGAGCCCGGCCTCCTCGAATGCGTGCAGGGCGGTCACGGCGGCAAGATCGGATTCGACGAAAAGCGCGGTCGGCCGGTCCATGCGGGCGGCCAGCGCCGTGACATTGGCAAACGCAGCCTTGCGCGCCTCTGCACCGCCGATCACAAGGTCATCTCGCAGCGGAAGGCCGCGTGCTTGCAGGAAGCTGTGATAGGCGGCGTGACGGCTTCCGTTCACCGCTTGGGGGTTTAGAAACCTGCCGACGGTGTCCAGGTCGTCACGAACGCCGCACGATGTGTTCCGCAAGGCGATGGGCCTCCTCGGCAATCGCCAATATTATGCCTGATTTGCGCGTGGAGGCGAAATCCAACCCGGCGAAGTAGATGCCTGGCAGGGCGGCCACGCCATCCTCGTGAACAGGCTGTCCTTCCGGGTCGAGCAGACCGGAAAGCCTCACCCAACTGAAATCGCCCTTGAATCCGGTGCACCACACCACGGTCGTGATGCCGGACTCGGCAGCATCAAGAGAACGGACAGCCGGATTCGGCAGCTGCGCTGCGACAGTCTCCGCTGGGTCGGGTTCCGAAACGGGGGCATCGATTCCGGAGCGGCTGATGTATTCGTCGATATAGCGTTTGACGTTGGCGGAGGCCTCATCCGCAAAACGAACATGCTCTTCGAGATCGTCGGCGAATGACAGACGGCCGTCATCTTCGACGCCTGCGAACCGCCCCAGCAGCACGACACCTTGGGCGCCGAGCCCTTGCAGGCTTATCGTGTGTTCTACCCCAAGCAGACCACGAGGTGGAATGCGCCCCGCAAGTCGAATGATCTCGTCTCGACGCACGTCGAGAAATCCGCTTTCGACGAGCCAGAGCATGATGTCGCGACCTCTGTAGTGCCGCGAGAGCCGCCCGACCCGGCTGGTGGCAAGGAAGACTGTTCGGCCTGCTTCCGCCAGTTCTTCCGCGATCTGGGCACCGGACTGGCCGCTTCCGACCACCAGCACCGCTCCAGCCGGGAGATCAGCGGCGCTGCGATAATCAGAAGCATCGATCTGGCGCAGGCCCGGCGGCAACGCAGCGGCCCAAACTGGGCGCACCGGACAATTCAAGTTGCCGCTGGCGATCACCACGTTGCGTGCCAAAAGTGTTCCGCGCGAGGTGATCAGCCGATAGCCGCCATTCTCGTGCCCGCCGGCGAGCTCGGTCACCACAGTGTCCGGTTCGACCGGCAATTCGTTTCGCCTGGCGAAATCCTCAAGCAGGGCGACGAACTGGTTGCGCGTCAGGGCACCGAACGGATCCGAACCGTCATAGCAGTCGCCGGGCATGACGGTCTGCACGTTGGGCGTATTCATCCGGAAGGAATCCCACCGCTGGGTGCGCCAGGTCTCTCCGATGCGGCCGCGCTCCAATACGGCATGGCGCAAGCCTTGCCGAGCCAGCGAATAGCTGACGCCCAGACCGGCCCAGCCGGCCCCGACTACTACTGCATCAAGGACGTTGGCATTATCCGTCATTTGCCGCGGATCCGGAGGCTAGCGCCGTTGCAGCGCTGTGAGGCGGCACTGGCGCCATCAGCGTAACGCCTCTGCCAACGGACAACCGCCAAACAGCGGCCGATGCTGCCCGAACCCATCCCCTCGATCTGCATGGTTTCGCCCCCGACGCGAGGGCACGATAACAGTTTTATCGGGTCACGGCACGATCAAATACTCATCCGAAACCGGCAATGGTTGCGGCTTAACCTGGAAAGATTGTGAAACCGCCATCGACACGGATTACCTGCCCGTTGATGAAGCGCGCGCGCGGACCGGCGAGGAAGGCCACCGCTTCGGCGATCTCTTCAGGCTCCGCATACCGGTTCAGCGATTTCTTGCTCGAATCCATGCGCTGCGGATCGACCACGCGACTCGCCTGGAACCGTGCCGTCTTGGTGGCGCCAGGGCTTACCGCATTGACGCGTACGCCATCGTCGATCAATTCCTTGGCGAGGCAGCGCGTATAATGGACGACGGCCGCCTTAAGCGTTGAGTAGACCACCTCGGGTGAGCAGCCGATATGCGCTGCCGCCGAGGCGATGTTGATCACCGAGCCCGAGCCCCGCTTGACCATCGGCGGAACGAACGCCTGGCAAACCAACATCGTGCCGATGAGATTGTTCTCGGTTAGAACCTTGATGTCGTCGTAGTCGATGTCGAGTGCGTTGTTGGGACTGGGCTTTACGCCCTTGGCGCCGATGTCGCCGCCGGCGCAGTTGACCAGAATGTGCACGTCGCCGAGGTCCGCCTCGATCTTCCTCTTCATTTCGGCGACAGCTTGCTTGTCGCCTATATTGCCGGTGACCGCGGTCACCCGTGTCCCATGCTTCTCCAAGCCCCGGGCAGAGTCGCCGAGGTCCGCGAATTCACCATATTGAGATGGCCGGGCCCAATCGAGGTCGTGGACCGCGACGTTTGCGCCAAGTTCGGCCAAGCGGTCGGCCATCACGCGGCCGAGGCCGCGTCCCGAGCCGGTGACGAAGGCGGTCAGGCCGCTGAGGTCTCGGGTGGTCATGCTGATCTCTCCATTGCAATGAAACCGAACTTCTTCATATTGGCGGCGCTGCGGCGGATCATGTCGAGCTCATACGAAACGAGCGCGCCGTCATCGTCGCGCTCCCATGGCGTGCGGTAGTCGGCGTCGTCCGCAAGACGGTTCGCGCGCGCAGCACTCAGGCAGGCCGCGAACTCGCGTGCGGTCTTCGGCGCATATCCGTTCCACCAGTCGTCCGTGAGACAGCGAACGTGACGGGCCTCCAGCGCGCCCGGTTCGAGCACCGCCGTCAGCGTGTCGTGGTGCTCGCCAAGGATGGCTGCCAGTTCGCCAAAAGGCACGGCGCCGTCGCCGATCGCGCAGCGGACCAGACGGTAGCCCTCATCCGTGAACTGCACGCGATAGTCCTTGAGGTGAACGTGGCGGACATAGGGTGCGATCCGCTGCGTGAAGGCAAGCGGCGCCTCGCCGACAGGAAAAGTGTTGCCGGTGTCGTAGGTGATGCCGACGCCCGGTCCGCCGAGCTCGCAGAACGCGACCAGTTCGTCGCTGCCGAAGTCCTGATGGTTCTCGATGCCGAGTACCCGGCCCTCGGCCGCCGCACGCGGTCCCCAATCTGTCAACGCAGCGCGGATCGTCGTATTGAACTCACTCCATTTCCGGCCCCAGGCGTTGCGGTCGCCGCACAGGACAGGCGTCAGTGCGATACGGATCGTCGTCGCCTCGAGCAGGCGCGCAGCCCGAAATGCGTTGTCCAGCGGACCTGCCACCAGCAGCCCGCCGCTCACCACGGGGACAATATCGAGCGCACTCATACGCTTGCGCAGCGCGACGATTTCGGCATCCGGCAAGTCGGTCAACCAGGGTTCGTAGATCTCGAGCGTGCGTGCGCCCAGTTCCTGCGCCAGCGCGATGAAGCCTTCGAGTCCCACGCCGTCCGGATTGTGCCGCGGCGTGCCACGGCCCTGCAGTCCGAGATAGTAGGTCAGTCCGTAGGGGTTGAGGCCGAGACGAAGCATCAGCTTGGCGGTTCCAATGGAGGGCGGAGAGGGGTCACTAGCGCAGGCCGGCATCGACGGTGATGGACTGCTTCGTGATCATGCGGCTGTCATCCGCTGCCAGGAAGAGCACGGTCCGTGCAATCTCCTCGCCCAGGAGGACGCGACGGATCAATTGCCGCTGCACCGTCTGGTCGACTGCCTCCTGCGTCTTGAACCACAGCTCGCGCTGCCGCTCGGTCATGACGGCGCCGGGTTCGACTGCATTGACGCGGATGTTGTCGGGTCCGAACGACCGCGCCAACGCACGCGTCAGCGCCACCACAGCCCCTTTGGCGGTGGCGTAGGCCACCATCTGGTCCGCTCCGAAACGCCAGGCAATGGAGGAGAAGTTTATGATCGAGCCGAAGCCGAGTTCCTGCATATGCGGATGCACAGCTTGAGCGGCGAAGAAGTGATGCCGGAGATTGATGTCGAAGCTGCGGTCCCAATATTCGGCCGTCACTGCGTCGATGGGATGGCGCTGATCATTGGCAGCGTTATTCACCAGGACGGCGACCGGACCAAGCCGCGCGCGCACGCCTTCTACCGACGCCTTTAACGCATCGACGTCGGTCACGTCGCAATGGAGATATAAGGGAGCCCGCCCGGCGGCACCGCCGAGCTCGCGCAGCAACGCCTCCGCTGGTTCGTCCTGCACATCGAGAAAGGCTACCCGGGCGCCATTCGAGGCGAAGGCGCGGACCATATCGGCGCCGATGCCGGAGGCGCCGCCGGAGATCAGCACGACCCGATCGGCCAAGCTCGGATAGGTTGCGAATTGTACGGACATCAAATTACAGAAGCGCCTTGGTTGTTGGATCGAACAGGCAGGCGCGCGACATATCGATGCCCAGCGTTATCGTCTCGCCCATGACGGGAGCGTCGTCCGGCTCGAAGCGGCCGGTGATCTCCAGGTCACCCAGCCTGAGCACGGCAAGCGTCTCGGCCCCGGTCGGCTCGACCAGCTCGACCGGCGCCTGCATGGACGCCACAGCAGGTTTGCGGGACTTCAGGTCGGTCGTGAAACGGTAGATGTGTTCCGGCCGGATACCGAGCACGACGTCCTTTGGCGCACCGGCGGGCATCGGCGCAGCAAGGGCAAGGCTGGCGTCGCTGCCGTCAGCGGCGCGTACCGAGATGCTGGTCGAGCCGGTAAGCCGCGCCGGGATGAAATTCATCGCCGGCGATCCCATGAAACCGGCAACGAACATGTTTGTCGGCCGGTCGTAGATCCGCTTCGGCGTGTCGAACTGCTGTACCGAGCCCTGGTTCATCACCGCAATGCGGGATGCAAGCGTCATCGCCTCGACCTGATCGTGGGTGACATACACCGTGGTCTTGCCGACGCGATGGTGGAGCTTCTTGATTTCGGTACGCATGTCGACGCGCAGCTTGGCGTCGAGATTGGACAGGGGCTCGTCGAACAAAAACAGCTTCGGGTCGCGGACGAGGGCACGCCCCATCGCAACGCGCTGCCGCTGGCCGCCCGAGAGCTGGCCAGGCTTGCGTTTAAGCAGCTGTTCGATCTGCAGGAGTGCGGCAACGCGCTGGACAGCTTCCGCTTGCACCGCTTTGGGCACGCCGCGGCTTTCCATGCCGAAGGTGATGTTCTGGCGCACCGTCATCGTGGGATAGAGGGCGTATGACTGGAACACCATCGCAATGTCGCGGTCCTTGGGTTGCACCGAGTTCACCAGCCGGTCGCCGATCCAAATCTCTCCCGACGTGACGGTTTCCAGGCCGGCAATCATGGCGAGCAAGGTTGACTTGCCGCAACCCGACGGACCGACAAGCGCGACGAATTCTCCGGTCTTAGCCTCGAGATTGATGCCGGAAAGAATCTCGAGCGAGCCGTAGCTCTTGTGAAGGTTGCGGATCATCAACGCGGACATGGGCGACGCCTCATTTGATGGCGCCCTGCGTGAGGCCGCGCACGAAGTATTTGCCACCGAACAGATAGATCAGCAGCGGTGGCAACGCGCCGATCAGCACGGCTGCGCTCATCACATCGTAAGCACGTGCGGTCGTGCCGCCGGCCGTGAGCGCGACCAACGCCGCCGTAATCGGCTGCTGCTGGCCCGACGTGAAGACGACGCCGAACAGATACTCGTTCCAGATGCCGGTGAACTGCCAGATGACGGTGACAATCAGAATGGGCGGCGACAGGGGCAGGATGATCTTGCGGAAGATTCGCCAGAAGCCGGCGCCGTCAATGCGCGCCGCCTTGATAAGGTCGTCCGGTATGCTGACGTAGAAATTGCGGCAGAACAGGGTGGTGAACGAGATGCCCTGGACGACGTGGATCAACACCAGCCCATATGTGGAATTGGTCAGGCCGAGCTTGCCGAGCAGGAACGCCCACGGCATCAGCGAAATCTGGCCGGGCATGAATACGCCGAGCAGCATCAGATTGAAGGTCAGTTCGGAACCCCTGAAGCGCCATTTGGAGAGGATGTAGCCGTTCATGGCGCCGAGAATGGTCGAGATGATTGTGGCGGGGATCGTCATCGCCAGCGAGTTGAAGAAATTGCGCTTCATGCCCTCGCAGGTACCGCTGACACAGTAGGATCCCCAGGCCTGCGCCCACGCATCGAACCGGAAGCTGCGAGGTACGGAGATGAGGCCGTTGCGGGCAATCTCCGACTGCTCGCGCAATGAGTTGAAGATCACCACCAGCAACGGCACGAGATAGACCATCGCGAAAAGCGCCAGCACGGCATAGACAAGGAAGCGGCTCCAGAAATGCCGGCGCGTGGCTGCGGCAGCTTCCGGATCAAAGCCGGTCGGATTGGGGCGGGCCGGGTCAAAGCTGGCATTGGGGGCAATTTCAGCCATTGCGGCCCTCCGCCCGCCGGCGCCAGACGATCCACAACGAGTACGGCACCAGCACCACCGCGACTGCCGCGAGCATCATCATCGCCGCGGCGGCACCCTCGCCGATTTGCCCGCGCTGGAACATCAGGTCGTAGACATAGATGGCGGGGAAGGTGGTGGACACGCCTGGCCCACCCCGCGTCAACGCCGCCACCAGGTCGAAGGTCTTGATGGCGAATTGTATCTGAATGACCGTCACCGCCAGGAATATCGGGGCGATGGTGGGCAGGATGACCCTGCGATAGGTCCGGAAAACCGACGCGCCGTCGATTTGCGCGGCTTTGACGAGATCCGGATCGACCGACCGCAGACCGGCCAGGAAAAGTGCCATCGCGAAGCCGGACGACTGCCAGATACCGGTTATGATCACCGCATAGATCGCCGTGTTGCGGTTGGCCGTCAGGGCGAAGCTGAAGTCGGTCCAGCCAAGCCCGCGAACGAAGGCCTGGATACCGTCGACAGGGTTATAGAGCCAGCTCCACACCGTACCGGTGACGATGAAGGACACCGCCAACGGATAGAGGAAGATAGTGCGCCAAACCGCCTCGCCGCGGACGCGCTGGTCGATTGCGATCGCGAGCAGCAGGCCAACCGCCATCGAGCCAACGATATAGAAGCCGCTGAACAGGAAGAGATTCGTATAGGCGATGTTCCAGCGCCGGTTTGCCCAGAGCGAAGCGTAATTGTCGAGGCCGACGAACCCATAGGTCGGCAACAGCGACGAATTGGACAGCGAGATGTAGAGCGTCCAGAGCGTGAAGACGAAAACATAGACGAAGCTCGCCGCTATCGACGGCGCCAGCACCAGAATGGGCACCATCGTGCCGAGGCGCTCGCGCCACGGCCGGGTCGTGGCGGCTGCTCCTGGCACAATCAGGTCATGGGTGGACATCGGGCTGCTCCGGCGAGGTCTGGCCGGGCGCTTCGCCCCCGGCCATCATCGGCAGCTTCACTTCTGCGCTTCTGCCGCATCCGCCATGGCATTGGCCGCGTCCTGCGCACTCATATCCGGCGTCGCCACAAACTCGGTGATGGTATCCATCATTGCGCCGCGGACTTTTTGCGGAACCGTCATGTTGTGCGCCATCGAACGGACGAGTGTGCCGGCGGCGATCGAGGCTTGCAGATCCTTTTGCGAGAGTTGCTGGCAGGGATTGAAGCCGTTCGAAAGATCGACGTCGAGGCGGGCCGGGATGGAGCCTTTGGTCTGATTGAAAATGGTCTGGAACTCGGGCGACAGGATGATGCTGGCAAGCAGCTTCTGTCCCTCGATGTAGTCCGGGTCCTTCTGCTTGAAGAACACGACCGAGTCTGAATTCAGGATGAAGCCGGGCTTGCCCCAATCGGTCGGCGCCTGGGCACAGACATAGTCGGCGCCCTCCTTGAAGCCGCCAGCCGTCAGCAGGCCGATCGTCCAGTCGCCCATGATGTGGAAGGCGGCCTCGCCGCGGCCGACCAGATGCGACATGGTATCCCAGTCGCGTCCGTTCATGCCGGGATCCATGTACTTCGAGGTCATGGTGCGGAACTGCTCGAAGGCCTTGACCATGCCGTCGCTGCGCATCGCCTCGACGTCGCCCTCGACGAAAGCCTTCTTGTACAGATCGAGGTCCTGACCGTACACGACAACTTCGAAAACGGTCGAGTCGGTCCAGTCGGCGGTCGAGTGCGAAATGCAGATCTTGCCGCTGGCCACGATCTTGTCGCAGGCGGCGTTGAATTCCGCCCATGTCTTCGGCATCTCGGTGACGCCCGCATCCTTCATGACCTTTGGCGATGCCCACAGCCAGTTGATGCGGTGGATGTTCATCGGCGCCGCCACCCAATTCCCCGTCGGCTTCATCACCGGCAGCAATTCGGGAGCGACGACCTTCTCCCAATTTTCCGCCTTCGCCAGGTCGTCGAGATTAGCTGTCATGCCCGTCTCGTTCCATTCGGCGATCTCGGGGCCTTTGAGCTGTACAGCGGGAGGTGCGTTGCCGGCGATCACATCGGCACGCAGTTTGGCCAATGTGTTGGCTGTATGGCCGGCGATGGAGGTTTGCTGCCAGGTGCCACCCTTGGCGGTAAACATCTCGCCGAGCTTGGCGATAGCCTGGGCGTCCGATCCGGTCGCCCATTGGTGCAAGAGGTTGGTCTTGGGCTCCGCGAGTGCTGCTCCGGTAAGCAAGGTGAAGGCGGTAGCGGCCGCAAAGGCCGTCCTCAGATATTTCATCGTTTCACTCCCATATGTGATGCACGGTTCGTATCGACCGCTTGTGGCCCGCGATTTGAGGTCGTGGCCGGTGAGATGCAGTAATCTCCGTTCTTTCCAAGATGACATATTTGGGCTATCAGTCAACGTCCTTTGTGCTCATCATGAACAAACCTTCGCTTAGAAATTGGCTGATCGACAGGCCGTCCGCGTCGCCGGAGAGCCTGATCGTCCGATGCCTGCGTGAGCGCGGCGTCCTTTCTGCGTCGCAAATTACCCGCATTACCGGTTTGGCGCGGTCGACGGTTTCAACCGCGCTCAATGGCTTGAGAAAATCGGGGATGGTGATCGAATCCTCGGCCCATCATGACGCGGCCAGGGGTATCGGCAGGCCTGCCACGGCATTGACGCTCAATCCCGCTGCGGGCACCTGCGTCGGCATCCATCTGGGCCTCGACGAAATGCGATGCGTCGTCGCCGACGTCTCGCATTCTTTCATTGTCGAACAAACTATCTCCATGGGCCTGGACTACCAGCCGCAGCAGGCGGCGCAGCTCGCCAAGTCAGTAATTGCCCGATGCTATGAAGAGAACGGTCTGCCGATGGCGGGGCTCCTGGGGGTTGGGGTCTCCGTCTCGGGCCCAGTCAGCCGCGAAGGAGTGGTGCTGCGCGCGAGTATCGTTCCGACCTGGGCCGGGGTCAACATCCGCGATGTGTTTGGGCCGACCCTCGAACAGCCGATCTTCGCCGACAATGAGAGCAACTGCTCGGCCATTGCGGAGTTGATGTGGGGTGCGGCCGTCGGCCAAGACGACTTCGTGCTCTTCAAGGTCGATCTGGGCGTCGGCGGGGCCATTGTCCAGCATGGCCGGCTGGTGAGCGGCATCGCCGGCGGCGCCGGCGAATTCGGGCATATCAGCATCGATCCCAGCGGTGACCTTTGCCGGTGCGGCAATCGCGGATGCCTGGAGCTCTATGCCAGCTTTGCCCGGCCGCTCGAGCAGATTTCGCGCATCGTGCGGCGGCCGGTCACGATGGACGACGTGATCATGATGGCCGAGCAGGGCGACGTAAGGGCGCTGCGGATGATCGAGGACACCGCCGAGTTCGCCGGACGTGGGCTCGGCTTGATCGGTTCGGTGCTCAATCCGCCGCTCATTATCATCGGCGGCCGCATGGCCTTGGCGGGCGACATTCTCCTGGCGCCACTGATCGCGTCATATGAACGCCACACGCTCATCAAGTCCCGCGATGTGGCGCCCGCGCTGCGCACGCGGATAATCGTTGGCAAGCACACGGAGAACGATGCATTGCTCGGCGCGGTCGGCCTCGTGCTGCGCCACAACAGCCGACTGCGATGATATGGCTACGTTCCAGGTAAACCTTGCCGTACGAAGGCAGAGGTCATGGGTTCGAATCCCTTCGGGTGCACCAAACACCGCCATTTGCCGCCGCCTACGGCGCACGCGCCGGCCAGAGCACGCCAGCCTAGCAGGGGCGGCGACTGATTGAGTTCGAATCCTTTGAGGCGATGACGGCTCGGCCCTCATTTTGCGACATTTGGGGTCTGGTCGCACGTAAGCGGACATCACACTTCGGCGCCCACGACGCCCCAGCGATCGGCCCAGGATTCCAACGTACCCGCCCTAGGACTATCAGTCTGCATTGATTGGGTCTGCACCTTGTGGCCGTTGCGAGAGTTCAGCGATCAGATGGTCGGCAACGACCCTAACGGAGGGGAGCTGCCCGCGACGATGCGGCATCAGCAGAGTCGTCGCCACGCCACGCGCTGTCCAGTCCGGTAAGATGCGGACAAGCGCGCCGGACTCGATCAGCGGCGCACAGAAGCTGCCCGCCAGGCAAGCCACGCCGAGCCCGGCCCTCGCGGCTTCCCGCAAGGAGACGGTTTCGTTGGCGATATAGCGCGGAGATGGCGTGACCTCCGCAACGACGCCTTGCCCATCGTGAAGCGTCCAGACCCTCTCCGACGACGATGCCATAATCCCATCGAGCCCGTTCGCTTCCTCGGGTCGAGAAGGCATGCCGTTCTTCCGAATATAGTCGAGCGAGGCGACGAGCCAGGCGGGGTCGTAATCGATGCGACGTTGCACGAGTTCGGTATCCGGCAACGGGGCGAAGTGGTTGCGGATGGCGATGTCGAAACCTTCCTGCACGATGTCCACGAACCTGTCGGAGACGTCGAGCATGATGCGGACCTTCGGATAGCTCGCTGCGAGACGCGGGAGGATCGCCGCTAGACGGAACTGGGCGATCGGCAGCGATGCCGTGATCCGCACCGTTCCGCTCGGTTCCGCAAGGCGACCCTTGATCACATGCTCGGCCGCCTCCGCTTCGATCAGCATGGCGGCGGCATGACGATGAAAATCTCGGCCGATCTCGGTCACGGTGAAGCTGCGCGAGGTCCTCTGGACCAGACGCACGCCAATCGCCTTTTCCAGCTCGGAGAGCCGCTTGCTGAGAGTGGACTTGGGGATGCCCAGGGCACGCCCCGCCGCAGCGAAGCCGCCATGATCAACTACTTGAACGAAAACGAGGAGGTCGTTGAGATTCAGCATCCGGAGCTCTCATCGTTCCTAAATGTGGACGATAGGTCTACAGATAACCCACTACTGCTTCTGCGTCCAATATTGCATCTCTTTGTAGCCGCCGCCGTGGGGCGGGGCTGCAATTCGGAACGTAGAAGGACGCACGTACATGGCCAATATCTCGATCCTCGGCCTCGGGGCCATGGGGCAGGCGCTGACCGCCCGATTTCTTTCGCAGGGCCACACGGTCACGGTCTGGAACCGCACGCCCGGCAAGGCCGCATCACTGCTTGCCAAAGGCGCGCGCGAGGTGAAGTCCGCCGCCGACGCGACCGCCGCAAGCGACGTCACCGTGATGTGCGTGCTGGACTATGCCGCGTCGGATTCGGTGATCGATGATGCGGCATCGGCGCTCTCCGGGCGTTCGCTGGTCAATCTGACCAACGGCACGCCGGCACAGGCGCGCGCCACGGCCGAGCGGATTGCCAAGCTGGGCGCCGCCTATCTCGACGGCGGCATCATGGCGACGCCTCCGATGATCGGCGGCGAACATGCGCTTATCCTCTACAGCGGCTCCAAAGCGGCCTTCGATGCGCACGCCCGAACGCTCGAGGCGCTTGGCGCCGCGAACTATCTCGGCGGGGATGCCGGGCTGGCATCGCTGCACGACTTGGCCCTTCTTAGCGGCATGTATGGCCTTTTCGCCGGCTTCTTCCACGCTACCGCGCTCGTAGATTCCGAAGGCATTGGCGCGGGCGCTTTCCTCAAGCTCCTTGGCCCATGGATGACCGCGATGATGGGCGAGCTGCCGGGATATGCGGAGAAGATCGACAGCGGCAGGCATTGCGTGAATGTGGTGTCGAACCTCGGGATGCAGGCCGCCTCACTGGACAACATCCTCACAGCTACCCGGGAGCAGGGCGTCGCGACCGATCTGCTCGACCCCATGCTGGACCTGTTCCGCAAACGGGTGGGAGGCGGATTCGGAGATGAGGATATTTCAGGTGTTTTCGAGCTGATCCGGCGAAAGAGCGGGAAAGGCGGGTGAAGCCGTCGTGGATGGCGCCATATCCCTCGCCGCTGCCGACATTCTCGGCCTCCCGGGGAGGCGGTGCACCAGCGTCCAAAATGAACCCAGCTTCGGGGTTCGCTGCCCGCCGGCAAGCGGTTCGTCATCCTCTCCTCGCGCGGCGATGCGGGATACACTCCCGGCGGTCGGCTGGAATTCGAGTTTTGCACGGGATGATGGCTGGAACACTCGGTCAGGCTCCGCTTGATCCGGACGACTTCCCTGCGTCCTCAATGACGTCGTAGTGGCATACACGCGGATCGAAGGAGAGCAGCTCGGCGACAGCGCCCGGTTCGACGACCGCCTTTTCGACATCTGACCCGGCAAATCTGCCGATGGCCTCCATCGATTGCCACCGGGTCTGCACCTGAAATTCGATTTCGGCATCAACTTTGCGCACGCTCAACTGCGCTCCGAGAAATCCGGCCGTCTGGAGCAATGCCGGAAGGACACTGGTTCTGAAGTGGTTGGGATAACCGTGCGGATTGGACGCCGCGGCGCGAGCGCGCCATTGACGAATAACCATCTTGCTCTCCTCGATGCGTTGCCGCCAAGCAGCGGCATGTGGACCTCAAATATCTAATGCACAACTCTGGCCGCGCTGAGCCAGGCTGGGCAACCACGTCGGCGACGTCAGCCAGCGTATCGTCGTCGACGCGGGGCAACTACAACTCGATTCGCTGTCGGCCCAAGGCGTCGCGGAACTCGATCGGGCCGGGGCGCGCGCTGCTGAGCAGTTCTGGTTTCGTAGACGCGTCTAAGCATCGGCACAGCCTACATATTGACTTGTATGATGCAACCCATATGGCCCGTCGCAGGCTGTGCCGCCTCGCGTTTGCGCATCTGGTAGGGGAGCCGCGACGGCGGCTCCCCAATTCCTCATACCCCGACGTGCACCGGCGCAGGGGCCGGCGTTCTGTCCCGCGAAAGAAGGAGCAGCGCAAGCGTTGCACCGGTGGCGGCAATGATCACACAGGCCCAAAAGCCCGCCGCATACCCTGCGGTCAGTGCTGCGGGGGTATCCGACGTCCCCGTCATCGAGACAGCGACGGTGGCGGTGATAGCTACCCCCAGAGCAGCGCCAATCTGGAACATCGCGCTGTTTATCCCGGACGCGAGGCCTGCGTCGGCTTCCTTGACCTTCGAGAGAGCTGCAACGGAACCGGCAACGGCAGCCATTCCGATACCAGGCCCGAAGGCGATCAAGCCCGGAAGCAGATGCGCGAGGTAGGTGCCTTCGGGAACAATGAAGGTGAAGAGTGCGCACCCAGCGCCCATCAAGAGCATGGCGATCACGGCAATCGCACGCGCCCCGGCCCGACCGATCCATTTACCCGTCAGTGTTGAGGAGACGATCGACAGGATTGCATAGATCATCGTGCCAAGGCCAACGACAAGCGGCGAGTAACCCAGGACCTTCTGGGCATAAAGCGACACCAAAAGTGCCATGCCGAATACGAGCGCCCCGGCGAAGAGCATGGTCAGGTTCCCGCCGACAAATGAGCGAGACCGAAAGATGGCAAGGGGAACAAGCGGGTTATTCACCCGCCTTTCGATCAGCACGAATGCGCCGAGCAGTCCGAGCGTTGCACCCAACAGGCCCAGGGTTTTCGGATGGGCCCAGCCAACGCTGGGAACCTCGGTGATCGCCAGTACGAATGCCACGAGCGCCGCGGTAATCGTCACGGCGCCGCCGAGATCGAAGCCACCGCGGCTGCCGATAGCACGGCTCTCGCGCAGCGTGAACGGGCTGAGCCCCAGGATCATGGCGCAGATGGGGACATTAATGAAGAACACCCAGCGCCAACCGGGCCAATCGGCAAGCGGTCCACCCACCAGCAGCGCGGCGGTGGCCCCGCCGGCTCCCATCGCGGACCATAGCCCCAGGGCTCGATTCCGTTCATTTCCCTCGAAGGTGGTCATGAGGATCGATAGGGCGCTGGGGGTCAATACGGCAGCGGCAATTCCTTGAACAACCCGGGCACCGATGAGAAATCCTGGATTGCCGGAAAGCCCGCACGCCAGCGAGGCGACAAGGAAAGCAGCTGTGCTCGCCATGAACAGGCGCCGCCGACCCAACAGATCCGATACTCGACCCCCGAGAAGAAGAAGCCCGCCCAGAGCCAGCATGTAGGCGCTCATCACCCACTGCACCGCGGATGGGGTGAAACCGAGTTGTGCCTCGATCGAGGGTAAGGCGAGGAGGACGATCTGTCCGTCAAGGCAAACCATAAAGAAGGCTACGCAAAGTACCGCCAATGCAATCCAGCGTCGTGGATCGGGTGCGGCGGAAAAATTCTTGGATGGGATATCCATGGGAAAGTCCTTTTGCTTGCCTGCGGCGCGATAACGCCACGAGGGAGGCGCAAGGTGATTGACTTACCGCCGGTTTGGCAAGTACCTACTATTTTGTAGGTACCCTATCGGAGCGATGTGATGGCAACGAACTTACCTGAAGCCTGCGGCCTGGGGCCGGCATTCCTTGTGATCAGCGGCAAGTGGAAAGGCACGATCCTCTGGCTTTGCCGGAAGCAGCCGCGGCGGTTTGGCGAGTTGCGTCGCCTTATTCCCGACATGAGCGAGAAGATGCTCATCCAGCATTTGCGAGAGATGGTGGCGGACGGACTCCTTGACCGACACGATTTTGGGGAGGTTCCGCCTCGCGTCGCATACTCGTTGACTGACCTAGGTCTGGAGCTGGACGACGCTCTTGCTCCGCTTGCGCACTGGGGTCTCAAGCATTCGGATCGACTGACACGGGATCGACCAATGTCGCTGGTCAAGGCGTAGCGCCTTAGGTGCGGCGGTGTGCTGTGCGCGAGTATCGTTCCGACCTTGTTTGGGCCGACCCTCGAACAGCCGATCTTCGCCGAAAATGAGAGCAACTGCTCGGCCATTGCGGAGTTGATGTGGGGTGCGGCCGTCGGCCAAGACGACTTCGTGCTCCTCAAGGTCGATCTGGGCGTCGGCGGGCCATTGTCCAGCACGGCCGGCTTCGATGATCCGGCTTCGCTTCAGCGGTGCTCTGAGGCTCGTTGTTCCGCACCATTGCGGGTCCGTCACCCGATATCCTTACGCAGCGGCGCGCAGCTCTCGCCAACGATCAGTGCCGGCTGAAAAACGATGTTGCGCACGGGCTCCGACACTCTTTCCTCGATGCGGTCGACGAGCAGGCGCAGCGCTTCGTTGGTCATGTCGGCAATGGGATGTTCCGTTCTCGTCAGTCGCGGCTTCAGGCCTCCGGCGCCTGCGACGGTGTCGGTAGAGGCGACCGAGACGTCTTGCGGACAGCGCAAGCCGAGATCGGCAATGGCGCGCATCACGCCGATCGCCATGACGCCGTTCGCGACATAGATCGCCGTGGGACGGTCGGGCGAACCCATCATGTCGCGGGCCACCGAATAGGCGGCCTCCTCGCGAAATTCGCCGGACCTGACATGGCCAGGCTGCGGAGTTAATCCCCGCGCGGCCATCGCGTCGATCATGCCGTCAAGCCTGCCCTTGCTGGTCGACAGTTGCATCGGCCCGGTGACCGAACCTATGCGGCGATGCCCAAGATCGAGCAGGTAGTCGACCGCCTGCCTGCCGGCTGCCCGATTGTCTATGCTCACCGTATCGGCGCTGTTGCCTTCGATCGGTCGACCTAGAAGAACGGTCGCGATGCCTTCGAACTCATGCGGCTGATATTGATTTGCGGCGCCCACCGGAACCAGAACCATTCCGTCGCAACCGAGGGTGCGAATCCGCGACAGGATGCGCCGTTCGGTGTCGGGCTTTTCATCGCTGTTGAAGAGAACGAGTGAATAACCCCATGCCGCGACCGCTGCCTCGGCCGACCAGACGATGCGTGCGTAAAACGGGTTCGAGAGATCGGCCACCGCAAGGGCGATCAGCTGGCTGCGGTTGCGACGCAGATTGCGGGCGGCCAGCGACGGTTCATAGCGCAGCTCGCGAATGGCGGTGACGACGCGAGCCCTCAGCTCGGGACTGACAAAGGCCGTATCGTTCATGACGGCCGAAACCGTCGCAGTCGATACGCCTGCCGTTCTGGCGACGTCTTTGATGGTGGCCATTTTGCCCCGATAGCTAATCGTTTCGCTGAACTTTGGTTCAGATTTATCCCTGTGTCCAGCGGATTCATGCTTGCATTGGACTGCGTTTTGCAGGACGTTAGCGAAACGGTTTGCTGTCAAGGGGCTCTGACGGCAGACTAGGCGAAGGGAGGAACTCCATGAAAAATCTAGCTTGCATTATTGCCGCAGGAGCGCTCTCGCTCGCGACGGCCAGCGCTGCCGCGCAGGACAAGCCGCTTCTTGGCGTTGTGTCGATAAGCGCCACCGAGGCCAACAATGTCCGCTACATCCAGGGCGCGACGAAGGCCGCCGACGAGCTTGGCTGGAAGACCAACGTCGTGGATGCCGCCGGCAGCGCCGACCAGGCGAACGCGGCGATCCAGAATTTCGCGCAGCTCAAGGCGGATGCGATCATCGACATGGTGTTTCCCTATTCGTCGATCGGCGCCGGTCTGGCCGCCGCAGGCGACGCTGGAATACCTGTGGTGACCTGGGGCGGCGGGCTCGGCTCGACCGTTGCCGCAACCAACGGCTCGGGCGGCCCGATGGCGATTCCGGTCGTGGATCTGATGGTCAAGAAGATGGACGGCAAGGGCTCGATACTGGCGCTCACCTACCGGACCGGCGAAGTCTGCCGGAACCGCGAAGTCGTCATGGACGAGATCGTCGCCAAACACCCCGAGATCACCGTCACCAAGAACGAGGTGCGTATTCCCGGCTATTTCGAGGACGGCGCCCAGTACGCCAATGCGTGGCTGGCGTCGCATCCGGCCGGCAAGGAAAACCTGGCGATCTGGGGATGCTGGGACGACCCGGCGATTGGCGCTATCGGCTCGTTGCGCGCCCAGGGGCGCGACGACGTTCTCGTCTACGGCATCAACGGCAATGCCCAGGCGCTGGAGAACATCAAGAATGGCTTCATGACCGCCACGGCCTGGCAGGACAGCTTCACCGAGGGCTACAACATGGTCAAGATGTTGAAGGACATCAAGGACGCAGGCGGCGCATGGCAAGCCAAGGCAGCCGAGGTTCCGGCGGTGCTGGTGACCAAGGAAACCGTCGACGCCTTCCTCAAGGACCATCCGGAAGCCATAAAGTAGGACTTGGTTTGGCGGCGGCGTTCACAAGAGGTGCGCCGCAGCCGGGCGGCGCTGAAATGACGGTCCCATTGCTGGTCGCACGCGATATCGCAAAGGCCTTCGGCGGCACCCAAGCGCTGAAAGGCGTATCGCTCGATATTGCGCCGGGTGAAATCCATGGCCTTGTCGGCGCCAACGGTGCAGGCAAGTCGACCTTCATCCGCATCCTCGCCGGACTGAACCATCCCGACGCCGGTCGTATCGAGCTCGACGGCCGCCGCCAGGAGATTGGCACGCCGCAACGGGCGACCGAACTCGGCATGAGCTTCATCCATCAGGAGCTTGCGTTCGTGCCGGGCATGACCGTGCTGCAGAACATCATGCTGGGCGTCCCGAAGAAAACGCGCTTCGGGCTGACCGATTGGCGTGCAATCGCGCGTGACGTTGCGCCGATCGCCGGTCGCGTCGGCATATCGGCGCCGCTCAACGCCAGCGTGAAGGGACTTTCGACGGCCGAGATATGGCTGATCAACATTTGCCGCGCCCTGGTGCGCAAGGCGCGCCTGATCGTCATGGACGAACCGACCGCATCGCTTGCCGCAGGTGAAGCGGAACGGCTGTTTGCGATTGTCCGCGATCTTTCCGCGTCAGGGGTGTCGGTGCTCTACATCTCGCACCGGCTGGACGAGATCCTGAACCTGTGCACGCGCGTGTCGGTCTTCCGCGATGGCCGCTCCGTCGCCGAACTCGCCGGAGACGCGCTCCACCGCCCCGCGCTGGTCGAGGCGATCGTCGGCGGTGCAATTCGCGACACTCAAAGGACGGCCACCGCAAGGGCACGCGGCGTGTCGTGCTGGAAGCGAAGAACCTGACGCGGGTGCCGAAAGTCCGCGGCGTCAGCCTTGAGCTTCACGCCGGCGAAGTGTTGGGCATCGGCGGCCTTGTCGGCGCCGGACGAACGGAGCTCGCGCGGCTGCTTTTCGGGGCGGACCGGCCGGACAGCGGCGAGATGGCGCTGATGGGCCGGCCCTATACGCCCTCTTCCCCCGCGGCGGCCGTCCAGGTGGGGCTTGGGCTGGTCCCGGAGGAGCGCCGGGCGGAAGCGCTCTTCCTGTCCAAGAGTATCGCCTTCAATCTGAGCATCGCCAATCTCGACAGGGTCGCTTTCGGTCGCTACCTGCCGCTGATGAACCGCCGCGCCCGCACGTCTATGGCCGGCGAGATGATCCGCGCCCTGTCGATAAAGGCGCGGAACGCGAGCACGCCGGTCGGCCGTCTCAGCGGCGGCAATCAGCAGAAGGTGGCGATCGGCCGCTGGCTCCAACGCATACCGAAGGTGCTGATCCTCGACGAGCCGACGCGAGGCGTCGATATCGGAGCGCGCACCGAGATCCACCGACTGATCCGCCAGCAAGCCGAGGCAGGAATGGCGGTTCTGGTGATTTCGTCGGAACCGGACGAGTTGCCTGAGCTGTGCGATCGCGTTCTGGTGATGGCGGAAGGCCGCATCGTTCGCGAGCTGACCGGCCTAGCCATGTCGCGGAAGGCAATCGTCGAGGCAAGCTATGTCGAACCCTAAGCACTGATGGAGGACCATCCCTGATGAGCGATGTTGCGATAAGCGCCCGGCGTCTGTCGCCCGGAACCAAGGCGGCGCTCGGTATCTTTGCCCGCTATGGGACGATCATTGGGCTTCTGGCGATGATCGTCACGTTTTCGATCCTGTCGCCCGCCGCCTTTCCAACCGTGGGCAATTTCACCAATGTGCTGAACCAGGCTTCGCTGGCCATGATCATTGCCGGCGGGCTGACACTGGCCGTTGTCGTTGGCGAACTCGATCTCTCCATAGGCTTTGCCGCCAGCCTGCACGGCATTCTGATCACCGGCTTCGTCGTCCACGACAAGCTGCCAATCCCGCTTGCGGTGGTCATCGTCATCGCGCTGGGCGCGGTGATCGGTCTGGTCAACGGCTTCATCGTCACCAAGATCAAGGTCAATTCCGTCATTGCGACGCTGGGCGTCGGAACGATCCTTACAGGCCTGGCCTTCGCCTATTCCGCCGGCGTTCCCATTGTGGCGGGCGTGCCGGAGGCATTTCTCCAGCTTTCCCTTGGCCGCTGGCTGTTCGGCATTCCCAACAACATCATCGTCATGATCCTCGTTCTCGGCGGGCTTTGGGTGCTGGTCGAGCGAACGCCGCTCGGCCAGGAGATCCAGGCCGTGGGCGGCAATGCGGTGGCTGCCCGCCTTGCCGGCGTGAATGTCGATCGTATCAAGATCCTCGGTTTCGTCATTTCGGGAATGTGCGCGGCGCTGACCGGAATACTGCTTGCCTCGCGTCTCGGCAGCGGCACGGCCAGCGCCGCGGACTCCTACTTGCTCACCGCATTCGCGGCTGTGTTCCTTGGTTCGGCGACGCTGCGTGACGGGGAATTCCATGTGCTCGGCACATTGGTCGGCGCTCTCATCATCGCCTTCGGCTTCAACGGCCTCAACATTTTCGGCGCCCCGACCTTCTCGCAATATGTGTTGCAGGGCGCCATCCTGATCATTGCCGTGGGCATGGCGAGCCTGGGCCGCTCGCTGGCGGAACGCTGAAGGAGAAAGCATGACAAGCGAAAACACGCATTGGGAGGTTTACGTCGTCGAATTCGCCCGATCGAAGCAGCAGCCCTGGGTGGATCTCGTCGCAGGCATGTATGACGATGGCAAGGTCGATCTGCCCTTCTCCTTTGTCCTGCTACGCCATGGCGACCGCAACGTGCTGGTCGACACCGGCTTCATTCAGGAAACGAGCACAGCCTTCTCGCTGAAGTTCGACATTCCCCACTGGATTTCGCCGGTTCGCATGCTGGGCGAGCTTGGCATTGCAGCCGGCGCGATCACCGACATTTTTGTGACCCATGCGCATTTCGATCACATGGGATCGATCGCCGAGTTCCCGAATGCAAATCTCTATATCCAGAAAAGCGAATTGCTGTCCTGGTATGAGGCGATCGCATTGCCGCCGCGGTTCGGTTATCTCACCGCCATCATCGATCCCGACACGTTGCGCGCCGCCCTTGATGCATCGGTCGAACACCGCGTTTCGCTGATCGATGGCGACAAGGACGACGTGCTGCCGGGCATCCATGTACGGCTGGGAAGCGGCCACACGATCGGACAGCAATTCGTCATCGTCCAGTCCGCGCGGGGCAAACTGGTCGTCTCCGGCGACTGTGTCTATTCGAAGCGCCAGATCACCGGACACAAGCACGACGGCGTCTATGCGCCGCTGAACAATGCCGTCGGCAGTGTTTGGGAGCAGCTGAAGACCATCGACCGCATCAACACCGCGATCGGCGGCGATCTTGGGCAACTGATCGTCCTGCACGACATAGAGCGATGGAAGGGTCTGCCGGTCATTGCGGAAGTCGAAGGGTTCCGGATCGTCAGGGCCGGATAGGAAAATCGAAGGCGGCCTTCGCGGCAGCCTCTTCCTACGGAGCTCGACCGGTGACGCAGCTCTCATGGGCCGCTCCGGCCGAAAGGACTGTCAAAGACTTACGAATTGCTGGCCGAAGCGACGGTGCTGAGGTTCGCTACGCGACACGCACCGTGCGCTGCCTCGGCTTGATCGCGGTGGCGAGCAGCAGGCCGGCGACGATGAAGGCGGCGCCGGCGAGATCGTAGTCGTGCAAGCTTTCGCCAAGGAACAGATAAGCGAGCACGGCGACGAAGGCGGTCTGCAGATAGAGCAGCATGCTGGCGCGCCCGGCGCCAAGCGTCTCGACGCTGCGGTTGTAGAGATAGTACATCAGAGCGCCGCCCGGGCCGGCAACATAGGCGAGGGCCAGAAGGCCGTTCGCATGCAGCGCCGAACGATCCCCGGAAAACAGTTCCCAGAGATAGAGAGGCAGTGCGGCCAGCGCGCCGGCTCCCAGCAGCAGGACCACCATCGGCAGAAGCTCAATGCCGAATTTCGCGCGACGCAGCAGCACGGTGTAGAGGCCCCAGCAAAGCGCGCTGCCGACGATCCACAACTCGCCGGGATTGAACCGTAGCTGCATCAGCGCGGCAAGGTCGCCGCGCGCCACGATCACCACCATCCCAGCCAGAGCGACCAGCGCTCCAAGCGCTTTCCAGACACCGAGGGGCTCGCCAAGCACGAAGCGGGCAAGCACCATGGTCATGATCGGCGACAGCGCCATGATGATGCCGGCGGTTGTCGCGTTGGTGTAGTTGAGGCCCGTGTAGATCATGCCCTGACACAAGGTCAGCCCGATGGCGCCGATGGCCAGCACCTCGATCACCCGGGATTGGATCAGCACGAGCATCGCCCCGTGATGACGATGGACGATAGGCAGCAGGATCGCGCAGGCGAGCGTCAGCCGCCAGAAGCAGAGCGCCCAAGGCGGCATCTCGGGGGCAACCCACTTGGCGGCAATATAGACGCCGGCGGACAGGAGCCAGCAGAGCGTCGCGAGGGAATAGGCGAGCGGAAGTGATGCGCCGGGTGTCGCCTTAGCTACATTTGGCTGTGCTATCGGCAGTGATTGGATATCCGTCTCCTCCCATCGCAGACTTTAGCAGATTTGCAGCGTCTTGCTAAGCAGCAACAACAGCTGGTTCACCGGCTGGTGCAATCGGTGGGTCATTGTGGGTCCCGCCGTTCACGGTCTCGTTCCATTCGAACGCATGTTGGCCCATGAGCAACTCGATACCGAAAAGCGCAAGCCGTATCGATTTCGCGCGATACGAATCTGAGATTCATATTGCGCGACAGATATTCGCGCGGTTGCCACAATCTTCTCGCGCCATATTTCTGCCGAGAGCAGATCTGTCGCGAATTCCTGGCCCTCGGATCCGAGCGCCGCTGTTTTTTTCGAAGCAATTGGAAGAATAAGCCACTGACTTCCGTTTGCACAAAGAGCGCGACACATATCCATGCGGAGGACGTCCGATGCATGCCGGCTTCCGAGGGAGCGTACTCGTAGCGGTGTTGGGCGCCGTCATGGCAAGCTGCGCCGGCATCCCGGCGCAAAAAACCGGGGCAATAACCGGCTATGGCCCCAACCCCACTTTACCGAAACCAAGACCGACGCTGATCCCGACTGTTAACATCGCCGAGGCGAAAGGCTGGCAGAAAGGAGGTATGCCGACCCCGGCGAAGGGGCTGACAGTGAACGCCTTCGCCACCGGCCTCGACCATCCGCGCTGGCTGCATGTGCTTCCGAACGGCGACGTTCTGGTTGCTGAAACCAATGCCCCTGCCAAGCATGACGAAGGCTTCAGTCTTAGAAAGGTCTTCATGGACCTGGCTATGAAGCGGGCTGGCGCCGCGACCAAAAGCGCCAATCGCATCACGCTGCTGCGCGACACCGATGGCGACGGCATTGCGGATGTGGGCACGACGTTCGCGGAAGGCCTCAATTCGCCCTTCGGCATGACGCTGTCCAAAGGCAAGCTCTTTGTCGCGAACACCGACGCGCTCGTCGCTTTCCCCTACTCCAATGGCCAGACCCGAGTCAGCACGTCGCCGGAAAAGATCATCGACTTGCCGGCCGGGGACCTCAACCATCATTGGACCAAGGACGTGATCGCAAGTCCGGATGGACGCAAGCTCTATGTCACCGTTGGTTCCAACAGCAACGTTGGAGAAAACGGCATAGCCGCGGAGAAGAACCGCGCCACTGTCCTTGAAGTGGATCGGTCGACCCGCCGCACGCGGGTCTTCGCCTCGGGCCTGCGCAACCCGAACGGGCTCTCCTGGAATCCTGAAACTGGCGAGCTTTGGGTCGCCGTGAACGAGCGTGACGAGATCGGCGACGATCTCGTGCCGGATTACATGACCTCGGTTCGTGACGGCGCTTTCTACGGCTGGCCCTACAGCTACTACGGACAGAACGTCGACGAACGCGCTAAGCCGCAGCGCCCCGATCTCGTGGCGACGGCGGTCAAGCCCGATTACGCCCTGGGCTCTCATACCGCCTCGCTGGGACTGACCTTCTCCAAAGGCGCCCGGCTCGGTCCGACCTACGGCAACGGCGCCTTCGTCGGCCAGCACGGCTCGTGGAATAGAAGCGTGCACAGCGGCTACAAGGTGATCTTCGTGCCGTTCCATGGCGGCAAACCGAGCGGTCCTCCGAAAGATGTGCTCACTGGCTTCATCGGGCGTAATGGCGAGGCGATGGGCCGTCCGGTCGGCGTTGCTATCGATCAGACTGGCGCACTGCTCGTCGCCGACGACGTCGGTAACGTCATCTGGCGGGTCCGCCGGGCGAATGGCCGTTGAGCGCAGGTGCCTTTCTGATTCCGACCTCACCAGCCTTCGGCTACAGCGCCACGCCCGATATGGCTGCATTCGGCTACGATCTCGATGCATATGGCAGGCTGAGCGACCCGAGACATAGGTGACATTTTGTACCGGACACATGGGTAACACTTTTGGCTTTTGGCCGGAGGCATTTGGCTCGTCAGCTTCATGCACTATGATCTGGGATATCTCGACCTGGAACAGAGGACGTTGCAGACCATCGGCAATCCGTTCGGCACGAGATTGTCACCCATGTCTTAGGTACAAACTGTTACCCATGTCTCCGGGCTGGACAAATATCTGAATTTGGTAGCGGGAGACCGCTACATCGCAATACCCACTATCGAAGACGCGTCTTCCATTTTCGCCGGCATGCGGCGTAGCTGCAAACTACGAATCTGGGGTCAGGAGTTCGAATCTCTCCGGGCGCGCCAACATTTCAATGACTTAGAAGGACATCGCAGACTAGAGAGAGAAATTAGTCTGCGATTTAGTCTGCGGAGTTCATCGTCTTTCTCTGGTCTCGACATGTGAACGACGGAGAGTTCCTAGCCAAGGGTCCAGTCGCTAGGCTGATGCGCTCACCTCTCGACGTGAACGGTGCGCTGAGGCTTCTAACCAGGATTACACCTGCCGTAGCAGTAGGGAAGCTGAACGTCCGAAGTTGGCGCAATCGCGCAGTTCCCGAAACGAAAAGTCTGACCCGCAGACGACGAACGTCTGCCGCGACGTCAATGTCGGCTTTGCGGGGGCCTCGCCCTACGCCGGAATCCGTTTCGGCAACAAGGCACGAGCCCGGGATCCCAAACAACAACTGCAGAGGAGAGCGCTTTGATCCGGCGTTGCGTACAGGATCGAATGACGCAACGGATCGACAGCCGCACACTTGTGCCAGGAAGCGGATCGCCAGATTTGGCTCGAGAGCAGGCATTTCGGACTTTTGGGATAAGTCCGGTTCGGGGCATAGTTCATGCCGATGCTCGCGGGGCGCTTGAAGGTCTGGCTCTGACCTTCCGAGCCACGGAGCCGCAACTCCACTTTCGGCTACAGAACTGCTGGCCAACTCCAAGTTCAGATTCTGCCCAAAATGAGCGCCGCCAAGGAGAAGATGACCTTCGCCGATCTGGAGCCGCTGATCTGTGACGCGGACAACGTGGCCGACGTCTTGCTGACCATGCTGGAGGTCTTTTCCACAGTACCTGACGGGAATTTCGTTCTGACCCAAGCGAGGGGGAGCGCCTTTTCTTCATTGCCACCATTGCAGAGCAGATGACGCGGAAGGTTAAGAACGCCTACTACGAAACCCTCGGGGGCGCCGCCTCATGACCGCGCCTTCAGATGACCTCGACGACCTGCAATTCGATACTGGGAACCTGCACCACTTGCTCGAAGTGCTCTATGGCCAGACCATGGAACAGGAGTTCGAGCGCGACGGGAAGAGGGTCGCTTTGGCGGACCAAATAAGCGCGCTGGCCATGATCGCCCGCGACCTCGCCGAACGTCTGAACGAAGCGGCTGGAGCGTGTATCGACAACGCGATGGCCGACGCCAAGGCCAGAAAGGCGGCATCATGAGCGCCGTCCCGACCGTCGAACCGTTCTGCGTCTCTGACACGTTCGTCACTGGTGCCGGCCCACTCCAATTTATGGGCGACAATCTCAGGCTGACGCTGCATGTCCTGCAGCGCTCGACTTATGACGGCGGCACAGAAAATGCCGTGGTATCAAAGATTGTTGGAAGTCGCACCGATATGCTGAAAATCGCCGCCGCCATTCTCAGTGCTTGCAACTCCCGGTCAACGCCAGCGGACAGAGCGGTGGAAAACTTCATGGAGTTCCTTGAAGGGCCCGCTGGGCGCCACTGAACCGGCACCCAGACGGAACTGCTAAGCCGCCGCCTCACGGTGGCGGGCTTTTTCCTTGCGTGTTCCTGTCGCTTTTGTCACTCCCCGCCTGCAGCAGCGTATTTTTTCGCCACTAAATCTCCGTCCTTAAGCTTCTTAACGGTAGTGGTAACATACCCGCTCTTTAGATCCGGCTTTGATCCATCATAGTGGACAGACCAAAGGTCATATATCCTTTTTCCAGAACGCCAAAATTTGTTGCAGTCCCTGTAGATTTTTGGATCACCCTTTGGCTTATTCTTGGCGCACATCTCATTGCCACTTACGCTCCAAGTGCCCTTAAAAGTTGCCGTTACCTTAGGTTTGCCAAAGATTCCTTTGGTTGTGCCGTCAGATGCATAGTAAATGCTAGAGACGTCATAAATACCGGTCTTGCCTGAATATATCGCCTTGACCTCGGCTGCGGTTAATTCGACCGCGTCCTTCGGCAGCTTGCCGGCCCATGCGGACGCACACACAAAACTAGTCAAAGCGCCGCCTAACAGAAAAATTGCAAATGCACGCATAAAGACCTCCCTCTCTTTGCCCAAGCAATGACTAATTTAGCATTTCCTCAGAGGAGAATCGAGGCAGGAAATCGCCGACGTGAGGCACTTGCGCTGGCACACCCCGCTGCGCTGCGGCGCCTGCGGGTCGGGCATGTCGGTCAAGGACAGGATGGGTCGCCTGACGCGCATCATGTGCACGCGCGCCAAGGAATCGCGCTCATGCACCAATGTCAGGCCCTATGCGCTCGATCATATCGAAGCGACGGTCATCGACGGGTTGCGCGCCAGGTTGAACGACAAGGCGCTGATCGACCACTATGTCGCTGCCTACAATGACGAGCATCAAAAGCTCTATTCGGGGCAGGGCGCCTCGCGAAAAGGCCGCCCAGCGGCTCGACGCCGCCAGGCGCGAATACGACCGCGTGCTGAACGCCTATGTCAAAGGCATGATTTCGGAAGCCGAAGCCGAGCAGCGCTTGCCAGTGCTACGCGAGGAGCGCCAGCACCTCGAGGCCGAGCTCGCCGTGCTGCCGCAGCCGCCGAAGGTCGTGACGCTGAAGCCGGCGCTTGTCGCCCGCTACATCCGCGATCTGGAAGCGCTCGCCGCCGCGATCGGAGAGAATGGCTTCGTCTCGGAAGAAGCCAAGAAGATCGTCCGCGACGTCGTGTCGACCGTGACAGTCTACCCGCCGAAGGCAGGCGAGCAGCCGTCGATCCTGATTGATGGATACCTGTCAAACATGGTCGACCAAGGCCTTGGCCACCTCGTCTCCGTTCGGGGGGAGCGATGGTAGCGGGAGAGCGCTACCGCCTTTCCCCAGACCCTATAATCTACCAGTTCAGGCTTCGTTACTGCGGTTGAGTAGAGCCGTCTGCTGGGAATCAAATTCGGGGGTCAGCAGTCTAATCTCTTCGGTCGTGCCAGATATCTTAAACGAATCAAAATCCAGCGCTTTGGTCCGGTGTTGAAAGGCAGCTTCGCGCCTGATTTCGGTCATAGAGATCAGCTTCGCCGCGTCCTGAAAGCAGACATCGCAAGCGAGGACTCCAGAGGTCGCGGTTGTCGCGCAGATCGTGGCCGTTACCGCGCCGCCGATTTTCTGGAGTGATAAGCCGCGCCCGACGCGGCGAATTCGTAACCCTACTCGGCGGCCGTCTCCGATGGCGCCTCTGCCGGCCCCGAAGGCTCGGCCTCGGCACGGGGCTTGCGCCGTGAAAACAGCGACCTGAGCGTGACGTAGAACACCGGCGTCAGGAACAGGCCGACGAAGGTGACGCCGAGCATGCCGGAGAACACCGCGGTGCCCAGCGACTGGCGCATTTCTGCGCCCGGGCCCGTTGCGATCATCAGCGGCACGACGCCCAGGATGAACGAGAAAGCGGTCATCAGGATCGGCCGCAGCCTGAGCCGGCAGGCTTCGACGGCAGCCTCGGCGGCCGACAGGCCGCGTTCCTGCGCCTGGCGCGCGAATTCGACGATCAGGATCGCGTTCTTGGCGGCAAGCCCTATCAGCACGATGAGGCCGATCTGCACGAGGATGTTGTTGTCCAGCCCTCGGAAAGACACGCCGAGCAACGCCGCGAGCACGCCGAGCGGCACCACCAGCACAATCGCGAACGGCAGCACCCAGCTTTCATATTGCGCCGCCAGCGCCAGGAACACGAACAGCACCGACAGTCCGAAGATATAGACAGCGGCATTGCCGGTGTTGCGCTCCTGATAGGCGAGCTCGGTCCATTCATAGGAGGTACCGGCCGGCAGCGTCTTTGCCGTGATCCCTTCCATCAATGCCAGCGCGTCGCCCGTGGAAACGCCGGGCGCGGCGTTGCCCTGCAGCGGCACCGAGACGTACATGTTGTAGCGCTGGACCAGCGCCGGGCCGGTGACGTCGCGGATCTCGATCAACGTGCCGAGCGGAACCAGCGCGCCGGTCGCCGAGCGCACCTTCAGTTTCAAGATGTCGGCGCGATCGAGGCGGAACGCCTGGTCGGCCTGCGCCCGCACCTGGTAGACGCGCCCGAAAGCGTTGAAGTCGTTGACGTAGGCGGTGCCCAAATTGATCGACAGCGTCTCGAAGATGTTGGGGATCGGCACGTTCAGGATGCGCGCCTTGTCGCGATCGATCGCCAGGAAGAATTGCGGGCTCGACGCGGAGAACGTGGTGAACACGCCCGTCAGCCCCGGCGTCTTGTTGGCCATGCCGGCGATTTCGTTGGCAAGCGCCAGGATCTGCCGCATGTCGGCGCTGTTGCGCTCCTGGATCTGCAGCTTGAAGCCGCCGGCATTGCCGACGCCGCGGATCGGCGGCGGCGGCAGTGCGATAATGAAGGCTTCCTTGATGCTTTGCAGGCTGCCGAACAGATTGCCGATGACCTGGGTCGCCGACTGGCCGGCTTTCAGTCGCTCGTCAAACGGCTTGAACCTGGCGAAGATCACGCCCGCGTTGCTGGCGTTGGTGAAGGTCGCGCCGGAGAAGCCGGCGAAGGCGACTGCGTAGTCGACGCCTGGCGTTTTCTGGATGATCTGCGACGCCTGCTGGATGACCGCATCGGTCCTCGACAGCGAGGCGCCGTCCGGCAACTGGACGACGACGATCGCATAGCCCTGGTCGAGCGACGGAATGAAACCGCGCGGCACCGCCTGCACCATGTAGACCGTGGCGTAGATGAGGGCCGCGAAAACGGTCAGCATGGCGGCGATCGTTATCCACGACCCGACTAGCACGCGGATGATGCTCGAATACCAGTGGGCGACCCTGTCGAAGCCGCGATTGAAGCCGTCGGCGAGCGCCCGTCCGAACCGCGCCAGGAAAAAGCGCGGCGGCGCCGCCGCAGCGTGATGCGGCTTGAACAGCAGTGCCGCCAGCGCCGGCGAAAGCGTCAGCGAATTGAATGCCGAGATCGCCGTCGACACCGCGATGGTGATCGCAAACTGCAGGTAGAACTGCCCAGAAATGCCGGGGATGAAGGCTGTCGGTACGAACACGGCTATCAGCACCAGCGAGATCGCGATGACCGCCGTTCCGACTTCGTCCATGGTCAGGTGCGACGCCGGATTGGGCGCCAGCCCTCTGGCGATATTGCGCTCGACGTTCTCGACCACGACGATCGCATCGTCGACGACGATGCCGATCGCCAGAACGAGGCCGAACAGCGTCAGCATGTTGAGCGAGAAGCCGGCGGCGTAAAGCACCGCCAGCGTGCCGATCAGCGACACGGGGATCGCCACGATCGGCACGATCGCCATGCGCCACGATTGCAGGAAGACGATGATGACGATGATGACCAGCAGCATCGCCTCGAGGATTGTCTTGTATACCTCCTGGATCGACTCGGCGACGAACTCGGTCGGATTGTAGACGATGTCGTAGCTCAACCCCTTCGGGAAGTCGCGGGAAAGCTCCTTCATCTTGTCCTGGATCTCCGCGGCTGCGGCGAGCGCATTGGTGCTCGGCCGCTGGAAGATGGCGAGCGCCACGGCCGGTTTGCCGTTGAGATAGGAGTTGGTGACGTAATCCTTGGCGCCGAGCTCGATGCGCGCCACGTCCTGCAGCGAGATCAGACGGCCGTCGTCGGTCGATTTGACGATCACGTATCGGAAGTCGCGTGCGTCGTTGAAGCGGCCTTGCGTGGTGACCGTGTACTGGAACGCCGTGCCGGTGCTGGTCGGCGGCGCGCCGATCGAGCCACCCGACACCTGGACGTTCTGGTCGCGCAGCGCCTGCACCACATCGCCCGAGGTCATCCCCAGGGCGGACAGTTTTTCCGGATCGAGCCAGATGCGCAGCGAATATTCGCGTTCGCCGAAGATGATGAGGTCGCCGACGCCGTCGAGTCTGAGCAGTATGTCGCGCACCCGCGAGCGGGCGTAGTTCGAGACGTAGAGCTGGTCGTAGGTATTGTCGGGCGACAGCATGTGCACGACCATCATCAGGTCGGGCGAGGTCTTGGTGGTGGTGATGCCGAGGCGGCGGACTTCTTCGGGCAGGCGCGGCTCGGCGACCGACACGCGGTTCTGCACCAGCACCTGCGCCTGGTCGAGATCGGTGCCCAGCTTGAAGGTGATGGTCAGCGCCATCGCCCCGTCGCCCGATGAATAGGACGACATGTAGAGCATGCCCTCGACGCCGTTGATCTCCTGCTCGATCGGCGTTGCCACCGTCGCTGCGACCGTCTCGGCGTCGGCGCCCGGATACTGCGCGCGAACGACGATGGTCGGCGGCGCGATCTCGGGATATTGCGCGACCGGGAGCTGGGTATAAGCAATCCCGCCGAGGATCAGCAGGACGATCGAAACGACCGATGCGAAGATCGGACGGTCGACGAAGAAATGTGCGAACCTCATTGCTGCAACTCGGCGGTCTCGGCCTTGGGCGGCAACGTCACCATCTCGACCTTCACCTTGGTGCCGGGCCTGGCGTGCATCAGCCCGTTGACGATGATCGTCTCGTCGCCGGTCAGGCCCGCGCGGATCACCCGGTAGCCGTCGAGAAGCGGGCCGGTGCGCACAGGCTTGGCCGACACCATCCCGGCCTCATCCACCAGGAACACGATGCGGCGATCCTGATCGGCGCCGATCGCCTTGTCGGGCACCAGCACGCCGCTATGCGGCAGCGACCCCGGCACGTTGATGCGCCCAAACATGCCTGGCTGGAGAATGCCGTCGGCGTTGGGAAAACTTGCACGCACCCGCATGGTGCCGGTCGCGTTGTCGATCCGGTTCTCGGCAAAATCGAGCTTGCCTTTGAATACCGCCTCCGCGCGGTCGGCGACGCGAACCACCACCTCGAGCCCGCCGGCGCCTTCCTGCATGCTGCCGCCACGCTCCTTCGCGTCGCGGGCGTAGCTGAAATACAGGCGCTCATCGACGTCGAAATAGAAGTCGATCGGATCGCGCGTAACGATGGTCGTCAGCAAGGTAGAATCCGGCTGCACGAGGTTGCCGACCGACACCAGCCGGCGGTCGATGCGGCCGGACAAGGGCGCCTTGATCTCGGTGAATTCCATGTTCAGGCTGGCCGTCGTCAGCGCAGCCGTCGCGCCCTGCATCTGCGCCTGCGCCGAAAGGTATTCCCGCCGGCGGTCGTCGACCGTCGCGGTTGAGATATTGCCGGTCTTGGCGAGTTCGTCGGCGCGATCCAGCTGCATCTTGGAGAATTCGAGCAGACTCTTGGCGACGTCCACTTGCGATTTGGCGGCATCATAAGCCGCCTGGTACGGACGCTGGTCGATGGTGAAGAGCAGGTCGCCCTTGTTGACCAGTGCGCCGTCCTGGAAGCTGACCTTGTCCAGATAGCCGCTGACGCGCGAACGGATGGCGACCTGGTCGACGGCTTCGAAGCGCCCGACGAACTCGTCGTCCTCGACGATTTCACGGACCACCGGCTTGGCCGCCGTCACCGCGGGAAGCTGCTGGTCCTGCGCAAACGCAGTGCTGCTGAAAGCCATGCCGAGCAGGAATGCCGTCGACATGGCGGCGCGGGCAAGCCAGCCGGCCGATCGACGGGGTCGCCCGCCCGCGTCGCGATGCAATTGCCCATTCTCTGGGGTGTCCATTTGCGTCCTCGCTCGCTGGACCGGAGGTCGGTTGATCCGCTTCTACGCTCAGGCTTCTCGTCGAGATCAGAGCACTGCAGTGTTGTGCATGGCAACATGATCATTTTCCATGTGGGCTGAAATGTCCACCCTGTGGCTGCCCCGCCACCGGGCTAAAAGTCAGTCGCGAATTAAGGGATTCAGGATTCCTTTGATGGACGGCCTATGATTCATATTGGTCGAAGGAGACCGATATGGGCATTACCACGCCGGCCGGATTCTAATGGACTGCAACACTTCGGCATCGAGCAGTGCGTTGACATATCCCTCCCGCTGCAGCCGTTGTTCCGTCTCGCTCGTTGAAGACGATACATCGACACAAAGAACCAGTTCGAGATCCACCGAGGAAACCTGCTCCGCCGTGGCCGACAGCGACGTTGTCAGGCTCACCGCCACAGCGAATAGCACGCCTCGTGCCCGTTCGGGTTTTCTCCGACCAGCGAAGCGTGGAATGAAGGACATCATCTCGGCGCGTCCATCCGGTTGGTCAAACGGGAGGATGCTGCGGCGGCAATTGCACGCGGCGTCAGCCGCGAAACCGCGCGCACCCAACTCGGCGACGGAAATGAAAAACCCGCCAAGGGGCGGGTCTAAATTACGTTTATGGTAGCGAGAGCCCGTTTTGCTGCTTCCCCCCCGAATGTTCCAATACCATTCGGCTGGCAGGACTCGGTCAGGAAGTAAGACCTCCATGCGCCTTCAGAATCCTGGCTTCTTGCAGCAGCATCGTGCCGATGCGGAGGCGGACATGAGCGTGGCCCTACTGATGCCGCGCGAGCCGGTCCATGGGTGCGTTTGCTTCGGCCAACCTAGCCAGCGCTTGCTCGACTTTTTGAGCCGAGGCGTCTGTGCGCTGGATATGCCTCACCATTTCCCGCCTCAGCTGCGCGAGCCTTGCTGCGCGAAATACGTCGCCGTATCTCGCAGTTTCAAGGTGGAGGGTCGCGAGCCTCATGGGCGACGATTCCAATTATCTCGCAGTAGAATTCGCGGAGCCGACTTTCGTTCCGATGTCCGACCTTACGCTCGCAAAGGGCTGGCCGGAAGGCCGGGACGAGATCGTCCGATGATGCTGCTCAGTCGACCTGCTCAATCTCCGGACCTGGTTCAGTCGGCAGACCTGCCCGCAAAAGGCAAAGACAAACCTTCCGACCAGTGGAAGACCGTGACGCGGGAACGTGTCGAGCGGCTCGTCAACGCCTATCGCTCGGCAGAAAAGTCAGGCAACTAGAAAGCGCGTTCTGGTCTGCGGTCCAAGTCGAGATGATCAGGCAGTCCTGTCGTGGCAGTCAGCCCGGAGGGACCGCTGCGTGACCCGTGCGAACTCTGTCAGCGCTGCAGGGATCGATCTTCGTCAGCCGCGATCTCGCCTCTACCACGCGCCGTTGCGCGGCCTGTATTCTTCTGCACATCGCGAGATTCTCGGCCAGCATTTCTTCAGTGCGTTGAAGCGCGAGCTCGGTCCGGTGAATGCGCTGCCTGGCGTTGGCAACTTCTGACGTCAAAATATCGGCCGCCATCCCGTGGCCGTGGGGTTCCATAGTGTCCATTGATTTCTAATACATGGGGGCCGATATCGTTCCCTGATTTCGGGCGAAACGGCGGGCCGCAGACGGGCGGCGACACATTTTGAATCATTACCGTTAGGAGCCCGGAAGAAGGTAAGCGGGCAGCTGAGGCCGTTCAGCGCTGGTAATTCCATGGCATGAGGGCGTCGATATCGCTGTTTGGCCAGCCATTGGCAAT